>NZ_JBMPPH010000027.1:0-54208 GCF_049340285.1 Undibacterium sp. SXout20W
TATGGGCGATGAACAGCTTAAATCATCGTCCCAGAAAATGTCTCGGCTTCAAAACGCCGCACCAAGTATTTATGAAGCAGTTACAATCGCATCAACATGTGGTTGCACTTCGAAATTGAATCCGCCACTCATTAAAAAGTTTCACTCGTCGATTAATTTAAGTACGTTTAAAAAGTTCTTAAGCAGTTTTTTTGGGTGTTATTGAGTGTGATCGAACTTTGATTTCATCGTCTATATATTTCTTACGTGGACGGCAAACCGTTCCACCAAAAAGTCTCAAGATAATTAAATTTCGTGACTGTAAAGAAAGTGATCGAGGTGAATTTTCTTAGATATCTGAAAAAAATTTTGCATTTATTTTCACTCACATACACACACAAAGGAATTAGCATGTCAACAAATTGTCCTACTTGCCAAGCAGCGAACGCCAACGTCAACTCAACAGAACCCGTCGCTAATTTTACCGTAACAGGTGTTGGCGCAAACTCCCGTGCAGTTCCGTATATCCCTGAATTAGCAGGCGTTCAAGCACTAGGCTTATCTGTTTGCGTCGTTGCAAGCTATGATTCAACAACAAATCAAATTTGTTTTACGATTCCAATTTATGGAAATTACTGCGTGACGTCTCCAGTACAAATTCCAATCGGCGCTGCAATAAAAGCCTGTGCGCAGACCTGCGGAAGTTTTATTCCGACTGGGCTGAAAGCCACTGTATATTTGAATGACACCGTGATTTTTACGACAGTTCCTTTCGGTAGTTGCTAAGAATTGTATTTTCGAATCTGAAAAATAGCACTCGGCTTATTTTTCAGATTCGTAGTGATACTCCAACCGCCTTAAATTTATATTTTTGTTGGATTAGACGAAACAACACTTTTTACGCGCATTAATGAAGCGTGCGTTTCTCGATAGAATCGATAGCGATTAATATTGGTAACACCATCGACCATTTTTCAGGTATTCAAATTTCACCTCGCTATCGATGACAGTGCGAGGCAGGAAATAGTTGTAGTGCTATTGAGGGAGCCCGTCTTGTACATAGAAAGCAGAACCACTAAGGACATGATCATTTCCTCTGACCTCATCAAGATTTTTCTTTCATGGCGTACAAGGTAATAATCACCGCGCGACTTTCATGTTCTCGATCGACACAATTGCTCCACCAAAACCCAGGCACTTTCAAGGCGGCTTCGACATACTAGCGCCAGTTCCATTTTTGGGATTAATGGGAACTCTGCGATGGTGTTAATATCGATATCGCTACCCTTGCACTACACGTATCGCCTGACGAATAAGCGTTAATCAATAGCAAACGTTGGCCTATACTTTGCTGTAAGAAAAACTGATCACGAATATTTACGAAATGCCTTCGCTGTTACGGCTTCAGTGTCCATGACGATACAGATCAAAGTGTAGGTTGGTAAATACCAATTTTTCTATGTGAATATGTGTGGCTGTTCACTTCCGTGCTTACTTTGGTGTACTGAGTCATGAGCTCATCGTGCGATGTTTTCGGTGGAACGTTGCGAATTTGAAAATGTAGACTAGCCAAGGAAAGATCTTCCGTAGCCATCTAGAAACTAGGACAAATGGTCAAATTAATCATCGACTGTTTACTCTGGGAGACTGGTATAGCCTAGCCGGCTTTTATCGCTTTCTTTGAGGGAAATGACAAAAAATGCGAATGCAGAAATGTCATTGGCTTGACTCCACTCCGATCTGGTTCTCTTAGATCGGAGTGATTCGAATACAAAGCGTCTCAATAAAATCAGTTTGTCAGCACCGCTTCAAAATATCACTGAGCAGTGATGAAGGGATCCCAGTTAATAAAGTAGGAAACTGGGTTCAAGATTCCAACAGTTACCTTGATTTGAATTTGGTAAGTCTGCTTTCCAGTTGCAATCGCCTGGCCTACCCAATAACTGCCTGCAGGTTCGTTGTTTGGGGAAGTTTGTTGCCGTGGCTGACCAGCAGCCGTAAATACACTCCCGCTTGATACATTGAAGCCTGTGATGACAACAGTATCACCTGACACGCCATTTACATTAATTGGTACGACGTTAAACCCAATCAACGATCCGACAGGGCATTTCGTTGATAGTTCTAGTGTCCCTTCTCCCGTACTGCCGTTGGACGCCATATTGTCCATCATATAAATACCGCTACTAATATTTCTACCTTGCTGAGACGCGACGTAGCTAGTATCGACGGCAATAGTGATTGCGGTTAAAGGATTGTATTGACCAACAGTCGCTTCCGCGCGAACGACTTGGCACGATGGATTAAAATTCAACATAAGTTCCTCATTATTGATTAGTTTTATTAAAGATTTTTTCGCTACTTATGAGACGTTAAAACTGGCTGTCGTATTACACGTTATTGCAGAACCACTAGAAGACTGCGCTGAAAAATTGATCGAATATGAGGCAGTACCATTATTCTGTACCTGACCTGTCCAGGTAGTCGGATTTATTTGCTGTGGTGTCCCGGATGTTCCGAATGCATTGGAATTCCCGAAGTTTTGCAAGCTGAGTATAGTTCCTGAATTCACATTCACATCTGCGATTGACCAACAAACGTAATCGTTAGTATTTGCAGCTGTTTTTAGTGACGCGCCTCCTTCATTAGAACTACCATTGTTTAAGCGGTTATCGACAAGATAAATTCCGTTATTCGAATTGTTCTGAAGGGTTTTTGAATCAACCCATACTTGAATAAAAACACTGCACTGCGATGGTTGTATGGCCATTATCTTCTCCAATTTAATCAGACATTTGTAGAAAAGTATGATGCAGTGAAATCTCTGGAAAGAGAATTCAGAACGTTCTTTACCGTCCTAACAAACACGCATTGTGTTCGCATGATGACTATATAAATTTCTTATCGACATTACGATCACACTTGATAACATCAGTCGCATGACTTCCTACAAAAAATGCAGTCGAATGAGGAAATGAAGTGGGGTTCTTTTGTTGAGATATTTAGGAAAGCCGAGCTTATTAACATTTACTACGCCGGCTGGTTGTGACAGATCAAAGAAATGCCCCAGATAGCTGATGCGCTTTAGTCATTCCAGATTAATTGAGGCTCAAACAGAACAGTCTAATCAATATATCGGCTCTCAGTTGAAGGTCGGTAGTTGACTACTTTTTCGTCGAAATCTAGCCAGAGCTGGGATTACATGGCACATGCGATTGAACCAAACATTACGAGTTGAAAACCTCTCGATGCTTTCCAAATTACGATGGGGATTTTCGCCTTGCCGAGACAATCGCGTACCATTTACTCGCACCCGAAATTAAGACTCTGCCCACTGAATTGCGCCAGCCTTTTGCTTTTTGATCGTTTGCTGTGTGATTTACTTTGCTGGTCGTGCACCAGGCATTTTTTTTAAGCCCGGTTTTGGTAGACCGACTGCAAGGATGAATGTGCAATTTTTGCTTCGACGCCTTCGCCAAGGTCAAAGATGCTGATGGCAGTCATTAATTGACTCGCTTGTTCTTCCATTGCGGCAGCGGCCGCCGCTGCTTGTTCTACGAGTGCGGCATTTTGCTGGGTGGCGTTGTCCATTTCTATAATCGCCAGATTAACTTGCTCAATACCGGTACGTTGTTCGGTCGTCGCGGCAGTAATTTCGGTAATGACATGATTGACTTTCTGTACGCTATCTAAAATATCTTCCATGGTTTTTCCAGCAGCATCAACTAAGCGCGTACCATGACCGACGTTCTCTACCGAGTCATTGATCAACGTTTTGATTTCTTTCGCTGCCATTGCGGAGCGTTGTGCCAGGTTTCTGACTTCACTGGCAACGACGGCAAACCCGCGGCCTTGTTCGCCGGCTCTTGCAGCTTCTACTGCGGCATTTAAAGCCAGAATATTGGTCTGAAAGGCAATACCATCTATGACAGAAATAATATCGACAATTTTTTGCGATGAAGCATTGATGACTTCCATGGTCGAGACCACTTCTGCCACGACGCTACTGCCTTTCACCGCGACTTCAGATGCAGAATTCGCGAGTTGTCTCGCCTGACGTGCATGGTCGGCATTCTGACGCACCGTGCTGGTCAACTCTTCCATAGTTGATGCGGTTTCTTCTAATGAGCCAGCCTAGGCTTCAGTACGCGCAGACAAATCCATATTTCCTGAAGCAATTTCTTTGGATGCATGACTGATCGTTTCTGCACCAGTTTTTATTTGCCTGATCAAATTAGCGATGTCATCTCGCATATTTTTAATCGAGACCAGTAAGCTCGACTCATCGTTCTGTTTTAGATAGATAGGCGCCGCTAATTTTCCAGCAGCAATATCTTTCGTCACAGCGGATGCATAATCGGGTTCGCCACCCAATTGGTTAATCAAACTTCTGGCGATAAAAATCGATACCAGCACAAGAATCAACGTCAGCAACAGCGTAAAACCTGAGGCGCTCAGCAAACGTGCATGAAAACTGGCATCAACGCTATCAATGTAAACGCCCGATGCAATAATCCAACCCCAAGGTGCAAATGCTTTGACGTAAGAAACCTTTGGTACCGGGGTTGAACTGCCTGGCTTAGTCCAAACGTGGAAAACGTAGCCCGAACCGTGCGCTTTGACGACATTGAGCATGTCCATGTATAACAACTTCCCTTCAGGGTCTTTAAAGTCTGCCAAATTTTTACCGACCAACTCCTGCTTGATAGGATGCATCAACATCACTGGTTGCATATCATTGATCCAGAAATAGCCGTTGTCACCATAACGCATCGCCTTAACCGCATCCATCGCCGCTATTTTTGCATCTGATTCTGTCAGTTTGTGTTGATTTGCCAGTTCGTAGAAATGGCGAACGATGGTCTCAGCGGTTTCAACAGTTTGTCTGACATTGTTCTGCCGTTCTTCCAGAATCATGCTTTTTTCAGATGCCAGAAATAAACCTGTTAACGCCAAAATACCAACGACCGCACTGACAATCAATAATTGCAGACGCCGAGAGATGCTTAACTGTTGTAATTTTCCCGAGATCGACATATCTGCTCCATTTTAAAAATTTCTTAGAGTGTGATGTTACAGCGACAAAGCACGCCAATATTGATAGAGCACAAAACCGGAACTCTTATGCTCAGCAAAAAAGTGGCCTATTCTCTATGAAACAGTTCTGCCAGACAGGTATTTTCGTCCAAATTTTGGACTCATCCAGGTGGGGTAAGGAAGTGGTGAAATTAGTAGCATTTTAGGGACTCTGCCAGAAAAATTCCAAATAATTACTGTACCGCAAGGCATTAAGCCAGATTGGGCGGCAAATGTTTGAATGTAAGCCATCATCCATCGATGAATTCAGTAGCGAATAATGCGATCTAGGTTGGACAACGAACAGCGCTTGAACAAAAGCCGACGCAACATTAAGACGTGATAATGGTTTTACTAGTCTTCCTGTTATTGTTTCTGTGCATGTGCCCGTGAATGCTTAACATTAGTCACAAAAAGCAAAGTCGGGGAAGATAGCCCATAATATCCGTTGTCTCAACCGACTTTTTCAAGTCGGTAACTATTGCCCGGAGGGTACTGCACTATGACAAAACTTTCTATTCTCGATCTTGCACCGATTGCCCAAGGTAGTTTACCTGCGCAATCGTTTAAGAATTCCTTAGATCTCGCTCAGCATGCCGAAAAATGGGGCTATCACCGCTTTTGGCTGGCCGAACATCATGGCATGCCAGGGATCGCCAGTGCCGCCACGGCGGTTTTGATTGCCCACGTCGCCGGCGGCACAAAAACGATCCGGGTCGGATCGGGCGGCATCATGTTGCCGAATCATTCACCACTGGTCATTGCGGAACAATTTGGTACCTTGGAATCCTTGTTTCCTGGCCGTATTGATTTAGGTTTAGGACGGGCACCCGGTTCTGACCAAAGAACGGCACGTGCGTTACGACGAAATTTACATTCAGATACCGACGAATTTCCAAGGGACGTAGCAGAGCTTCTCGACTACTTTACTGACGAGCCACAATCTGCGCTACGCGCCGTTCCTGGCACCGGATTACATGTGCCAGTCTGGATTTTGGGTTCTAGTTTATATGGCGCGCAGTTAGCCGCTGCGATGGGCTTACCTTACGCATTTGCATCACACTTTGCACCGCAAGAAATGATGCACGCGATCGATATTTACCGTGCGACGTTCCGTCCATCTGTTTATTTAGACAAACCTTACGTCATGCTTGGATTCAATGTGTTTGCAGCAGACAGTGATAAGCAAGCGCATTATCTGGCGAGTTCGGCGCAGCAGGCTTTCATCAACCTAAGGAGTGGTCGACCAGCAAAAATCCCACCGCCTGTAGAAAATTTTATGCAGCAAATTGGTGAATCGGAACGCTACTTGCTCAATCAGATTCTGGCCTGTTCTGCAATTGGTTCTACAGATACCATTGCGCAACAAATGCAGGCATTTATCGCAAAAACTGGGGCCGATGAATTAATGATCGCGTCTAATATTTTCGATCATCAAGCACGTTTGCACTCATATGATATTGCAATGGAAGTGCATACTACTTCGATAAAAGTTAAATGTGAAAACCTCAGCTCGTTCGTTGTGTGATTGAAAAAAAACCCGCAAATCTTCATTTGCGGGCATCAAATACCAGAGAGCAAGTTTGGGAGATCTCTCTAGCGGGTAAACTAAGTTGTCCGAATTAGATAATTTCTGAACTCGCCGCTTTGATGCTGAGCGTGTCACCTTGTACTGTGCGTCGACCACGACCTGTGATCAGCGCCAGCAATTTGCCCAGCATGCGATACGCGAAACGTAGCAGCAGTAAGGTGCACAGAGCTTCCAGCATCGTCATTGCGAAACCTACGATCGCTGGATAACGTGACATTCTCACACGCATTTTCTGCATCATACTTTCACGTGCGATCTCTATGCTGTCATAGAACGTTGGTACCACCAACAAGGTCAACAATGTCGATGTAATCGTTCCACCGATAATGGCAATTGCCAGCGGACGATAAAATTCACCGCCTTCGCCTAAGCCTAAAGCGACTGGCATCATGCCTGCAATTAATGCGAAAGTGGTCATCAGAATCGGACGCAAACGTACGCGACCAGCCTGCATCAACGCCTCTTCTCTATCCATTCCATCCGCTTCATTTTTACGTGCCGCATCGAGTAACAGAATCGCGTTTTTCGCCACCAACCCCATCAACATAATCACGCCAATCAAACTCATGAGATTGATCGTACTTCCCGTGACTAACAACGCCAATACAACACCAATCAGCGATAAAGGCAGGGACAACATCACGCCCATTGGTGCTGTGAAGGAACCAAATTGCATGACCAAAATCAAGTACATCAAGCCGATACCAGACAACAAGGCGATCGCCATCGCACCAAATACCTCTTCCTGATCTTGTCCGGAACCAGCAATTGCCAGGCCGTACCCTGGCGGATAATCAAACGACTCAGCAAGTTTCTTTGCTTCCGCAATGACTTCACCATTGGATCTACCCTGCACATTTGCCGACACGGTAATCGTGCGTTTGCCTTTGTTATGTTCAATACCGGATGGGCCTTTACCCATACTGATGGTAGCAATTTGATCGAGTGGTACCATTTGATTGGTGCCACTGATAGCGATCGGGAGACGTTCAATATTTTCTTTGCTGATTCGATCGTCAGGGTGCAAACGCACCGCAACGTCACGCGTTTCACCAGTAGGATCGACCCAATCTCCAACTTCGATACCGGCAAAAGCAACACGCAGAGCCTGCGCCGCATCATTTGCCGAGATTCCCATCGAATTGGCTAAGCCACGATTGAGTTCAATCTTCAATTCCTTTTTCGGATCTTGCTGTGACAAACCGATATCGACGGCCCCCGGAACGTCACGCAGTTTTTCCATAAAGGCACTGGTAATTTCTAACAGTTTGCGTGAGTCAGGCCCCGTAAATTCGATCTGCACTGGCTTTTGCGCACCGTTATTCAGATCATCTAACACCACGTATTCGGCCCCGACAAGGGATTTAATTTTGTCACGCAATTCGACAGCGATTTCTTTCGCACCACGTTTGCGTTCAGTGCGTTTGCCAATATCAATATAAATGCGACCGCCAGCAGGATTGATATTGCTATTGGTTTCTTTTACCTCTTTGATGGTACGAGCGATTGCTGCGGCGCGTTCCATTTTCAATTTGGCATATTCCAACGACGACGATGCCGGCGTGCGAACTTCAATCATCAGATTACCCGAATCCGTCGGTGGCAAGAAGCTAGTACCACCCCATTTGATTTGCAATCCCAACGCAGTGACGAGGCTGATAAAGGCAATTGCAGCCATCCAGCGTCGATGATGCAGAGCCCACGCAATGATCCGCCCATAGCGATCTGCTTGGCGATCAAACCAGTCATTAAAACGGGCTAAGACCTTGCTGATACCTGTTTTTGGCGCATGGTGATGATCTGCCGGATCACCCCAATACGCAGATAACATGGGATCAAGCGTAAATGAAATTCCCAGACTAACCAAGACAGAACACGTCACAGTCAATGCAAACGGACGGAACCATTCTCCCGGCATGCCAGGCATAAATGCAACTGGAATAAATACTGCGATAATCGAAAAGGTGGTTGCGGCAACGGCCATACCGATTTCTGCTGTTCCTTCCAATGCCGCTGTTCTGCGATCTGAGCCCATTTGCATGTGGCGCACAATATTTTCCCGTACCACAATCGCATCATCGATCAGCACGCCAATGGCTAATGACAAGCCGAGCAGGGTCATAAAGTTCAGTGTAAAACCGCACAGCCAGACTGCGATGAAGGCAGCAACCACCGAGGTCGGCAAACTCAATGCGGTGATTAAGGTCGAGCGCCAGGAGTTGAGGAAGGCATACACTACAAAGATAGTTAAGCAGGCACCTAACACCAAGGAATCAACAACGTTATTGAGGCTATTTTGCGCTTCCTTACCGCCGTCGCGGGTCACTTCTAACTTCGTACCCGGATGATTTTTCTCGAAATCTTTATTGATTTCATCGACCAGTTTATGCACTTCTTTCGCTACAGAAACGGTACTCGCATCGCGCGACTGTGTAATTTGGATACCAACGTTCGGTTTGCCGCTACGTATCGACAAGCCATTGATATCGGCAAAATTATCGTCAATCGTGGCGACTTGAGCGAGTCTGACAATTTGGTCGGCATTTCGTTTAACGACGATGCCTTGGAATTCTTCTGGTGATTCGATGCGACCAACGAGGCGAATACTTTCTTCTTCCAAATCACCGCGCAATTTTCCAACAGGTGCATTGCTATTTTGGTTGCGCAGCGCATTAACGACATCGCTGATTGAGACATGATATTCACGTAATTTTTCAGCGCGAACCAAGACTGACAATTCACGTTTTAATGACCCATTAACAATAACGGTGGAGACGCCAGGAACACCGCGTAATTTGTCTGCAAGCGTATCTTCAGCCAGGCGTGAGATTTCGGCATGTGTGAGTTTGCTGGATGACAAAGCCAAATTCATCACCGGTTGAGCGGCAGGGTCCCAGCGCCGAATTACGGGCTCTCGCATTTCCGTTGGCATTTTATAGCGAACACTGGAAATGACGTTGCGAACCTCATCTGAAGCTTCGATCATGTTCTTTTTAAAATTGAACATGATGTCGAACGTTGCCACGCCTTCATTTGCGGACGCATTGAGTTCAGTCACGCCTTGAACGCTCATTAAAGACTTTTCGAGGCGATTTATGATATCGCGCTCTACCGTATCGGGTGAAGCGCCAGGGTAGGTAATAATGACGGACAACCCGGGTACAGAAACGTCGGGGTTTTGATTGACGCGAAGCTTGCTCAACGCCAATAATCCCATCGCCATCAAGGCGATGATCATGACAATGGTGGCGATCGGCCGTTTAATACTGAAGTCGGATAAAAACATAATTAATTTCCTTCAGTATGAATCGCGGCTGAAGCAGCAACTTTAGCAACTGCCATTTCAACATCCTGATCATCTTTGAAGTTAGATCCAGGACTACGCATTACCAAGTCACCGGTCGACAGACCTTGGCGAACTTCATAATTGCCGGAACGTTGATCGCGCTTGCCGAGCACCAGATCGACTTTTTTCAATTTGTTACCAACGACGCGCCACGCATAAGATTTGTCGCCGGATTTGACGACCGCACTTTCTGGCAAACTTAAAGCGTCAACCGTCGTGGATTCAATATTGCCTTCCGCATACAAACCGGACACTTTAGGTTGGTTGCTATCGATAAAACCAACCAAGACTTCGACCTGCCGAGTGACATCATTGGCTGCTGGATCAACGCGGGTAACTTTGCCGTGAAATTCCTGGCTTGCATAACCATTCACACGAAAGCTAACAGCTTGTCCCATTTTGACCTGGGAAATTTTGTCAGCAGAAACATTGCCTACAAAGCGCATGCTGGTAGGATCGATGACCTTGACCAATTCTTTTCCCAAAGAGGCAGTATCACCGGCAGAGACCTTACGTTCACTGACCACCCCGTCGAAGGGAGCGCGGACGATAGTGCGCTGTAATTGTTGACGTGCTGTGGTAGCGCGCGCTTTTGAGGCCGAGACCTCACTGCGGGCGGCATCAACTTTAACTTCAGCATCATCCAGTGCTTGTAAAGATGCCATTCCAGAAGCGCGCAGCGTTTTCAGGCGTTGTTGGGCGCGCTCCGCTTGTTCCAACGATAAGCTGGCACTGCGGACATTGTCTTCGGCGGAATTGAGGTTGTCACGAATCGACGTTTCATCAAGTTTGACTAAAACATCTCCACGCTTTACTACATCGCCATTTTCTTTTAATACCTGCAGGACAATTGCCTGAACTTCAGCTCGTAGATCCGCTTTTCGCTCCGGCTGGATAGAACCCGTAACGACGGGACCAGAAACCATCGCATTGGTCGCGATCTTAATGGTGTCTTCTGGCGCAATCAGCAATTTGACAGGTGCTTGCGCTTTTTTACCAACCGTATTCTTATCAGCGTCTGCTGAAGCGCTGGCAGAATTGGATGCAGCCGTTTTTTCTGTTTCTTTATTATTGTTACAAGCAGCCAAGGCGGTTGCGATGGCAATGGCGATCAAGGTTTTACGTAACATGGCGGGTCTCTTGCGCTATAGAAATAATCGGGACTTCAGGGATGGTGCAGTATTCAGCATCGTGGCATCTATGACAAGCACCAGAGACTTAAGTTGCGTTTATTGATGGATGAAATGCATTTTTTTGGGAATGAATGGGAAAATTAAGCATCCATTGCCTCGCGAATAAACAATTAATTGCAATTTATGCAATTAATTGACCGTAGAATCAGAGATGCTACAAGGCAAGCGCTCTAGAAGCCAAAGCCAGTATGTGAACAAAACGTGGGGAGCGATGCTTAAGGCTGCTGTTTCGCTTGCAAGTCGCGCAATAAACCGTTGGTGGCATCGTCAATGTAATCCAACACCAAATCAAAGCTTTCGCCATCCTCATAATATGGATCTGGTACTTCTTTAACATCCCTTTGCTGCGCGTACTGCATAATTAAAGATAACTTGTGACGATGCGCTAGCGGACATGCAGCCTCGAGCAAGGCAAGATTATGCTTATCCATCGCCAAAATGAGGTCAAATTTTGAGAAATCGTCCGCTTTAACCTGACGTGCACGTTGCCTACTCAGATCATAACCCCGTTTTAGTGCGTGCGATTGCGCACGCGGATCAGGCGCTTCACCAACATGATTCAAATACATACCCGCAGAATCAATGACAAACTGGTCCAATAAACCAGCAGCTTGGGCTTTAGCGAGAAACACGCCTTCAGCCGTTGGTGAGCGGCAAATATTACCCATACATACAAAGAGAATAGAAGTCACTTTAGGAGATTTCATCTGCGAAGTTGAGGGAATATTTCGGGGCTCGAACCAATAAAAGAATGATTATGGTACGCGGATTTGACTTATAAAAATGATTATTTTTACATCCTAAATGTGAACAATTTATAAATCTGTCGCATGCTATTATCTCGTCATTCGTGTTCTGCCAGACTGAACCTGAACGATGGACAATACCACTTTGTGTGACTGCTTAGAACTATAACTTTTTCTTGCCATGAAACAACAATCTTCAATACCACCTACCGACCAGACCACTGCTAGTGTCGCTCACAACGTTCATTCACAGTTGAGTTTTCGCGAAGCGCTTGCGATGGATGCAGAGACCATTACGGACTTAGTCAACAGCGCCTACAGAGGCGATAGCAGCCGTCAAGGATGGACCACCGAAGCAGACCTCTTGCAAGGACCCCGTATCTATACAAATGAAGTACTTGATTTAATTGTGGCAAAAGAGTCCGTTGTTCTACTGTGCCTTCAACAGGAACAAGTCATCGGATGCGTTCACCTTCAGAAGCAGAATGACGCCGCATACCTGGGGATGTTTGTCGTTAGTCCTACATTGCAAGGAAATGGTATTGGTCAATATTTTATGCAAAACGCGGAACTACACGCGCAGGCATTGTGGGGAGTGCAGAAAATCTGGATGACCGTCATTAGTGTACGCAAAGAACTAATTGCCTATTATCAACGACGTGGCTATGTCCGTACAGGCCGCTTTAAGCCATTTCCAAAAGACAATGGAAAAGAAAAACTACTGGTCGAGGATCTACAGTTTGAGGAACTGGAAAAAACACTACCTATTTTGTGATAAGAAGTATTGCTGCTTCACTCTGTTTCGCTTTATTCAACCTGTTTTTTAACTGCGGTGATAGGGTGAATCACACTCAGACTACTCATGTCGGTAATAATAAATAGCGCCACACAAAAGAAACCCTACCGCGTATAACAAGCGCGTGTCGCTCCCAGTCACATAGGGATAAAACATCATCACAACACCCAGCCATTTGGTTTTGACGCGTTGTGTCTTTTTGCCAAAGCGATACGCTACAAAACCAATAACACCAAATAGGATAGCGCCAAAAATATAGGCCGGCGTCGGCAACAAACTATAGAGCAGGTTTTGTAATTCTTGATCATTCATGGCGCGAGCTTTCTGATATTTTATAGGAGATATTTGCTCATGAAAGCAAAAGTATACTAATACTCGTTACGGTGGCGGCGGTCCAAATTAAAGTGCGTAATGTTCCGACGTTCATCAGATAAGCACCAATGTACAGCACCCGCAGGCCAATAAATAATAGCGCCAAATGGTCAATTCTCCCTTGCTCCGCATGTGATTGCTGAGCCAACACCACTGCCGCGATGAATAATGGCAACGCCTCCCATCCATTATTTTGTGCCGAGATCGCACGCTGCTGCCAACCTGTTAGCTGATCTGCCCATCCACGCGGATTACTGTTGTCGTAACGCCCGTCGTTTGCAGGAGATTTGGCAGAATTTGCCTTTGCCAGGCCGACTGTGAATATCGGTAATAAACATGCTGTTAACACACACCAATTGGCTATCGTCATTTATGTCTCCATCGTACTTTTTTGTTGATAATTTCTAATAATTTTCTGCACACAGTCATACTAAGGCAAATTAGCTCGTTTAGCTCATTTTGCTGGATTAACAATTAACCACAAATTATCTTTCAACTGATGTCAACACAAATTCTTTGGCTGGCGTTCTTGGCTTACGTAGATTGACTACGCTAAAGCAACAGAAGTTACGCACAGCTAATTAGGCCAAAGAAAAGGACTTATCATGAAATCGATTATCGCCGCTATCGTCACAACAACTTTTGCTATCGGCACTGCATTTGCTCAAACACCTGCAGCTACACAAGCAACAACCGCTGCAAGTGATGCAAAAGCCGCGGTTGTCAGCACTACCAAATCAGCGACTCCAACAGTAACGACACCCGGCAAAGCAGATGTAGTAACGACTGCAAAAACCGCAGTTTCTACGCCTGCTGCGAATGGATCCACCACAACAAAAGTAGCAACGAGTGAGGCAACAAAAACACACAAGAAGCGTCTAAAAAAACACGTTGTTGATACATCGACTACCGCAAATAATTCAGTAACAACGGTAGTAACAACGGTAGCAAAAACGTCAGCAGTATCAACAGCCGCATCAGCCAAATAAATCATTGTATCGCCTCCGTCATCGGAGGAAGAAAGCCAGCGCAGATCATTGAGATCTGCGCTGGTTTTTTTATTGTGTGCCAAATTTAATGCGGAAGAATGTCCAGGCAATTTTCTTTTTGGTTGACACAAAATTGTTAAATAAAATCAGTTTAGAACGACTCTACCAATTCAGCACTAATTCCAAAATAGCTGTCAACAGCTTGTTATTCGACCGCGTTCTTGGCTTACGTAGACACACTACGCCAGGTAAAGAAGTACAAAAGCAGCAGTAAAGAAAAAGTAATTAAACATTCATAGTTTCACTTTATATAGAACAGGACTCATCATGAAAACGATTATCGCCGCCATTATCGCTACAACGTTCGCAATGGGTACAGCGTTCGCCCAGACACCAGCAGCGAGTGCGCCAGCAAAAACCAGTGCAGCACCAACAGCAGCAAGCGCCACAACAAGTACCAAAACCGCTGAGCCAGTCGCAAAAACAGCGCATAAAAAACATGTAAAAAAAGAAGCTACTATCAAAGCAAAAGCTGATGAAAAAACAGACGTAAAAAGCGAAGTAAAAGTTGATAAAAAACCTGATGCAAAAGTAGCCGCAACAACAGCATCTGCATCGGCAACTTCAACAGCACCAAAAAAATAAAGTCGTCGACTTAATAGCAAAAAACACGAATATAAGTAGTATCAAAAGTAACCAGTCTATTTAATTTAAATTACTAAAGAACAGGACACATCATGAAAACGATTATCGCCGCCATCATCGCTACCACTTTCGCAATGGGTACAGCATTCGCTCAAACACCAGCCAGTGCGCCTACAAAAGTAAGTGCGGCGCCGACCGCTACAACTGCTCCAGCAGCAAATACGACTGGCGACGTAAAAGCACCAGCAGGAAAAGTAACGCATAAAAAACATGTTAAAAAAGAGGCTGCTGGAGAAGTGAAAGCAGACAAAAAGGCAGATGCAAAAGTACCTGAAGCGCCAGCAAAAACTAGTGCAGCTTCATCCGCATCGGCTACTACATCAACACCGGCAATGAAGAAATAAAGTTAGCAAACAAATTCACTTTTCGCTCAAACTACGAATAAAGAACAGGACACATCATGAAAACCATTATCGCCGCTATCATCGCTACTACCTTTGCAATGGGTACTGCTTTTGCACAAACACCAGCAGTTAGTGCTCCGGTCAAAACAGTTGCACCAGTTGCAGCAAACGCAGCAACACTGACCGCACCAGCCGCGACAGCCACCGCTACAGCAGCATCTCAAACAAAGACTGTGGTGACTGGTGAGAAAAGCAAATTAAAACATCACATGGACGCCAAAAAAGAGTCGACAGATGCTGTGAATGCAAAGGTTGAAACGAAGGTTGACACAAAAGTTGAAACTAAAACAGCCGCTGCGACTGACATGAAGGCAGATGCGAAACCAGAAGCCAAAGTTGAAGCTAAAGTAGCGACAAAGATTGCACCGAAACCACAGATTGATAAAGTCGCTGCATCGAAATAATGTGGGCAAAAAAAAGGATTACCAAGCTCCTTTTTTTCAAAATAAAACCACCAGCCATTTTTTTTGGCTGGTGTTTTTTATTGACCCCGCATACATCGAAGCGTGGTCTCGTCTATTATCGCATTTTCGGTACATTCTTTAGCACTATGTTTTGTCTTTGGGCGCGACGGCAGCACACCGGCTGATGTCAACCAGGAATGGTAGCGTGGAATCACTACGCCTGTGCTTTCGCCCCAAAATTGAATTGGAAACGAAACGGTATTACCGTTTTCATTTTTTTGTAACGCAAAATGCAAATGAGGTTCGGTCGAAAATCCACTATTTCCTGATAAGGCAATTGGCATACCAGCTGCAATTTTTTGACCAATAGCAACGCGTGAAGAAAACTGCTTTAAGTGCACATATATAGCCCAGGTTCCATCATCATGTAAAATACAAATGTAGTTTGCTTTACTTAAAAAATCCGATGTCGCCTGGCCATTGTCACTGAATTGGTTGACGTTCTCAATCACATAGCCACCGCGTGATGCAATGACTGTGGTACCGATAGGCATAGGTATATCGATCGCATTCTTAGCGGCGATATCATGATGAGAAAAAATCGGTCCATCTGCTGCCTGCATTACTTGAAATGCCTTGGTGGATATAAATGGTACGAGATATTTTGCCCCCGGTGCCGCTTGCACATTTGGCTGACCAATTTGATAGCGATATAGATACTGAAAGGCGTAAGCTTGCGAATTGTCTGCAGCCGAGACCCGTACCAACTCTGCGGTTTCACCCGCTTGCAATAAACGAATAATTGGCCAACTAGTGCTGGAAGTAATATTGGTTGAGCTACTTAAGTTGAGTGTCAAGGTCAGCGGTATCTGACTTAGATTTTTAGCGATCACGATATTGGAAGTGGCGTCTTTGATGGTTTCCACATTCACAAGTGACGATTCTGCATAGGCAAATTTTGAAACCAACAGTGTCAATGCTAATACCTGAATCAACGATTGAACCAACGACTGAATCAACATCTGGATCGACATCTGCCTTAGCGGCTGAATGTGCTGATGATATGGCATTGATAATAGATTTTTTTCACTCGATTTCATATCAATGTTCCGCCATATAAATGATGCGTGGGCAAGTTGGATCTTGTTTTGATTGTGGACACCAGAAAGACACGGTGATTGACCATCGTTGGCAAGAAATTTCGATCAGGTCTGAGCGATTTCCCAATCCTAAATTGCAAGTCGATTGCAACGCGCGATCGATGCTAAGCCCTTGAAAATAACCATAGCCACTAATTTTTTTGATAGTCGCAACTCCGCGTTGCAGATCAACACTACCTGGCCGCACCAAAAGCCGTCGCTGCGCTAATGGAACGATCGTTTCTAGCTCAGGCTCGCCACAACTCCATTGATTGCCATCGCGTCCGCACTGGGCGACATGATAGACAGCTTGCCCCAGCATTTGGAGGTGTGGCCGACATTTGACATCGGCAAAATAGGCGCGTCCGTTCGCTTCCATCGCGCGTGCATCAATCTGCGCGACGGCCAAACCAAATGGGTCACCACAAACGATTTTTTCTAATTGTAGCCGTTCGGCGCGTGACACATTGGCCACGAAACTGTCATCGGCTGCCTGCGTCGTTGAAAAAATGAACAAACAACCACACACAAGAGCCAGGCGCCATAACGACTGCGGTTTGGAAGGGAATGTCATATCCTTGATTATCACTGAGAGTTCATGCTGATAGCGATACAAATGCACTAGAATTTATCATGAAGCAGTCGCACGTTTCTGAAATTTGTCATTCATTTTTCCAGGGCTTAGAAAATGTCAGTGTCCTATATTTGGCGCGGGTCATGGCGTGAAATGCTCTTGAAAAGCGCGTCGATATTGGGTTTTATTTTTCAAACATTTTTGTATTGTCGTTTTGATCTGTCAGCGCGTGTAGGCGTTGATGCAATTCATCGTCCCAACTTACTTTAACTTGCTGTTTGGCCCGCAGATAATGATCACTAAAGACGTCGAGATAGGCATCCAGAATTTCTCCCGCCAGCTGGTCGCCAGCCATGCTCAAACATAAAGCTGCGACCTCAGAAGTACACAAATGATCATCGCGTTTTGAGCGACGTAAGCGATAACGTGATAATTGCGCAGGTTCCAGGCTGAGTACCGGAAAAGCCAACAAATAAGGGCTCTTTTTAAAAATTTTGCGCGCCTCTGACCAAGTGGCGTCCAGCAATATAAAGAGTGGACGCTGCTTAATTTGGGTCGGTAATTCCACCGCGTCTGCTTGGGGGTCTGTTTCTTCAGGCACTTGACTGATGACCCGCTCTGGCGCTACAAACTCACCCGGAAAAACCACATAGGGCTGCCACTGGGGATCGGTCAGGAGGGTCAATAATGCAGGGTCTACTTCGGTACGTGCCCACCCAAAGGCGAAGGTATCAGGTACCACATCGGCAATGAGCCAGCCCGTGTTGCTGGGTTTCAGGGATTCATGTTCTGCCATTAACAGGCAAATCCCGGCGCGGGTCGACATAATCGGGCGCAAGTGACACAAACAATGGCTGGGAATCAACCGACAACCCTGACAGCGCTCACCGTGCGGCCCGCCACGCGCCATAAATGGCCGCGTACTACGCAAGAGACGACTTGCGCGTAACCGTGATACAGCATGAGGAGGATGGGCATTCATAGTGGCAGCGATACTGGAAAGCCCTGCATTTTAGTGCAATACCGATGCCACATGTCAGGTTAAGCCGGTTTTGCTCGCGGAAAAGGTATTCATCAACGCATTTTGAATACAGCCGAAAGACGGATTGAAAAACGATCTTCTTTCTTCAATTTTTCAGGTTTTTACAGGTCGCTCATGAGAATAAAGTCACCTTTAGATGCCGAACAATCGGGGCATGTCCAGTCGTCAGGAATCGCTTCCCATCGCGTACCGGGCGGGAAGCCGTCCTCGGGAAGCCCATATTCTTCGTCGTAGACCATGCCGCAAGTGACGCAGCAGTATTGACGGTAAGTGATAGTGTCATGCATCATTTTTTCTGACTTACGTTGAAAGTCCAATCACATTATCATTAGGAAGCGCAATAAAATCGGGCTTTTCACGAACAAAACATTGGGGACACGGAAAATCTTCTGCAATCGCTTGCCATGCCGTACCCGCTGGATACCCTTCGTGCTCACAACCGGTCTTTTCGTCGTAAATGTAGCCACAATCAGGACATTGATAGCGTTTCATAGGCGTTTCCAAGGTGTCTTTCTGTGACGAATCAGCGCTGAGGTTGATGATAACGATTGAAGAGTTCTGTGCGTTTTGCCGGATCCAGATTCACCAGATTCATATCGCCATTCGCCCATTCGACCACACGATGATTCATGACGGCAAACCAGAGCGGCGGTATCATCGCTAGCAAAAACATCCCGAAATACCCTTGCGGTAATTGTGGCACCTCATCGTAATCACGTAAGACCTGATAAGGTCGCGTCGGATGGGCATGGTGATCCGAATGGCGTTGCAAATGCACAAGTAATAAATTTGAAAATTTGAAATTGCTATTCCATGAGTGTTTGGGCTCGCAACGCTGATAGCGGCCGCTCGCTTCTTTCTGGCGCAACAATCCATAATGTTCAACATAATTTGCCAGAGTCAGTTGCCACCAACCAAAACCGGCGGCTAGTAGAAAAAATGGCAGCAAAATTGTCCCCCAGAAGTACACCATCAAGCCGTAGGCAACGAGTGTCAGTGCCCATTGCTGCAGAATCTCGTTTTGTGGTGACCACCACGATTTATGTTGACGCTGCAGACGACCAGCCTCCGTCCGTAAGCCTCGGACTAATGCGCCCGGTAGTTCACGGCAGGCAAAGCGATACACTGATTCGCCAAAACGGGCCGACGCCGGATCTTCTGGTGTCGCCACATCTTTATGGTGGCCTTTGTTATGTTCGACGATGAAATGTCCATAACCGCAGCAGGCTAACACCAGTTTGCCTGCCAATGTCTGCTCTTTGTCGTTCACTTTGTGTCCCAGCTCATGGCCGATTGCCAGACCAACGCCATTTACCAGACCTGCACTCAAGCCCGCACCCAGCATTGCCACCCATGACCAGTGCCAATGCGATACGGTATAAGCCATTCCGACCAAGGCCACCCAATGCATCGCCGTCGCACAATACAGTACTCGCGCAAAATAGCGGTCGTTTTTTAACTTTTCGACCTCCTCGTCCGTTGGATTAACGTTATCTTTACCAAAAATAAGATCAAACACAGGCACCACAATATAACCAACCGGGATGATCATCCATAGCCACACGCCTTGCTGAAAATGGACTGCCAGAAAGGCAAAAAATAGCGGTAAGGTCGGCAATAACAATGAAATCAAATACCAATAACGCTTATGGCTTAGCCATTGGCGTTCGATCGCATTGGTCCAACGGTGATTGGCGAAGCTTGTCATGTAGGTCTCCATTTTTATTTTGGGTGTTGCATACAGCGTGATTCGAGAGACTTCATTCTGTGCCTTTTAAGGTATTTAAAGTAAGATAAAGTGTGCTTGTTTTTATCAAAAAATGATCATGAATGTGCATTCATGATGTTTCGTGTTTAATAGCTTCTTCGTATCGGAATTGCGATGAAAGTCTGGGAAGATGTCAGCAGGCTCCTTGGTAGTTTGCCTGTGGTTAGTGCGACGATCGGCAATGCCTCCGGCGATGGCGTAGTCCTGCGTGCAGAACGCTATTTGTTTCGTATGACCGAACGCCAGCTGCCGGCGGTGCCTGCGATGGTGCTACTGTCCCATTTAGGCGGTGGGCGCGCGTCTGAAGAACTTTCGCCGCACGGCAGTATTGAATCTATTCCCAGTTTTTCTGGGGCAATGCAAGCAAATTGCCCGACGGAATGGCAGTTTGCCGGGGCGATGGATGTCGCCGTATTTTATTTTCTTGAACCACTCGGTGAGCCTGCCCTTCGTTTACAGAATCTGATCAGAAATACACCGACGCTTCATTTGTTTAATGACCCATTAGTGAATGCCTTAGCACGTCAAATTGTCGATGAATTGGGCAAAGCTCATGGTGCCGATGACATCTATTTGGCACGCTTAGCTAGCTTAATGGTAGAACAAAGTTGCCGCACGATTGAGGGAATTACTGGCAAGGGAATGCGTCCCGATAACTTACAAATCGGACGACTTGAGGTCGTACTGGCGTGGATACAAAATAATTTGGCGGCAGCGCTTTCAATTGACGAATTAGCACAACGAGCAGGGGTAAGTGCGCCGCACTTTCGGCGTTTGTTTCTGCAATCCATGGGGGTCACACCGCACCAGCATATTTTAGGATTGCGCCTGCAACGCGCCAGCGAATTATTGACCCGGACCGATTTTTCAATTGAACGAATTGCGCAGGACTGCGGCTTTAGCAGCCAGAGCCATCTGACCGCCGCCTTTAAAGCTGCCTATGGGGTTACGCCGGCAAAATTCAAAGACAAGATAAAGTAATTACGTTTCTCTACAAAGGTGATCGCTCAATGGTGCCTCAGGAATTCTTGAAATATCTCACTGCGGTGGTGGTTTACAGACGTATTTTGCTTAGTGTCAGCATGTTGCAGATATCCACAGCAAAAATTGGCGTCCACTTTCGGTAACAATGGGGCAAACATCTTTTTCGTTGTAAAACGTCTACATTGTTGTTTGCGTTATTATCTGGTCCGCGCTTTTACGCAGAATTTCGTCATAAGCACTTGATCAGCTCTGGTACAAAGCAGCAATATTTGGGCTGAGACGACCGAGATATTTATTTTTGCCACACGTATGGCACATTTTTTGCTGCATTGCACAATATGTCTTTCTATATGAGTTTTTCATCGTGGTAAGCTAGCCGCCGAATTGACGTAATTTGCAGCATTTTTGACGTCAATACTGAAAATTAATTTGCCATAACAACATTGATTCACCAAAAACTAAAAAACGGAGAGCAGTTTGAACAAAATTCAACCATCCGGGGCACCTACCATCCTTGGGCACCCTGACAGCTTATTTGTCCTGTTTTTCACAGAAATGTGGGAACGGTTTTCTTACTACGGCATGCGCGCTTTGCTGGTGCTATTCCTGGTTACCAGCACTGCCAAAGGCGGTTGGGGCTGGACGCGTGAGGAAGCAGCTTCACTGTACGGTTGGTACACTGGTCTAGTCTACCTGACACCGATTATCGGCGGCTATATTGCTGACCGTTTCCTTGGTAGTCGTCGCACGGTTGTCCTTGGTGGCTTCATTATCGCGGCTGGACATGCCTCATTGTTATTCGATACACCAACCATGTTCTATGTCGGTTTGTCGCTGGTGGTAGCAGGCACGGGGCTGTTTAAGCCAAATATTTCCGCTATCGTTGGTCAGTTGTACAACAAAGATAACGAACATGCACGTGATAGTGGCTATACCTTGTTCTATATGGGTGTTAATTCCGGTGCTTTCTTTGGCATTTTGCTTTGCGGCTATATCGGCGAGAAAATCTCCTGGTCGTATGGCTTCGCCTTAGCCGGCGGCTTTATGCTGTTAGGCGCGATCCAGTTTTACCTCGGTCAAGGTATATTTGGCGAAATCGGCTTATCAAAATCACAGCAAACCACCGCCGTAGTCGCGGAAGTAGAGCCTGAACCACATATCGTGAGAGACCGCCTTAAAGCGATTTGTGTGTTTTCCTTCTTCACGATTTTCTTTTGGTTTGCGTTCGAGCAAGCTGGTGGCTCCATGACGATTTTCGCTGCCGATTACACCGATCGTGCGTTGGTTGGTACCAGCGGGATGGTGTTTAAAATCGTCAACAGTCTGATGACCGTTATACCAACGGCAATTCTGAGCTGGTTATTGCTCAAACTTTTTTTGAGTACAGCAAAGCGATACTTGGTATCAAATCTCTTGCTGATCGCTTGTATCGGGATCATCTGGGCCTTGGTGATATGGATGTTAGGACGCGAATTTGGTTTATCGCAATCTGACGTTCCGGCAACCTGGTTTGGTGTATTGAACTCTTTCTTCCTGGTCATCCTGGCACCAATGTTCTCCAAAATGTGGGACAAATACTGGTCGCCGAGTGGTCCAGTGAAGTTTGGTACTGGTCTGGTATTACTTGGTTTAGGCTTTGCGGCATTGTCGTATGGCGCCGCAAGTATTCCGGCTGGGGCAAAAACAGCGTCTGTCAGTATGATTTATCTGATCGTGGCGTACTTCTTCCACACCATGGGTGAGCTGTGCCTGTCACCAGTTGGTCTGTCTTACATCAGTAAGCTGGCACCACAACGTTTGCTGGGTCTGATGTTTGGCGTGTGGTTCCTCAATACGTCGATTGCTAATAAGCTTGCCGGTTTGAGTGGTGGGTATATCGATAAGATTTCAGAAGCCTATTCGTTGTCGACTTTCTTCCTGATCTTTACCATCATTCCGATTGCTGCTGGCATCGTGTTGATGTTGTTGAATAAGTGGATGGCAAAGAAAATGCACGGCATTCATTAACACCAAGCGGGCTCGAAATTGGGCCCGTAGTTGAGCCCGTAGTTGGACTCGCATTTGGTCGCATTTGGCCTCCCCCATAGAAAATCCCCGGCTGCCCAAAAAAGCAGCCGGGGATTTTTTATTTTAACGCTACAAATCTGTCGGGTAATTATGGACGTTCGATTGCCAATGCAACACCCATACCACCACCGATACACAAACTTGCGAGACCTTTTTTAGCGTCACGACGTATCATTTCATGAATCAAGCTCACCAAAATACGGCAACCTGATGCACCGATAGGGTGACCAATTGCAATTGCGCCGCCATTGACGTTGATCTTGCTGGTATCCCAGCCCATCTCTTTGTTGACACCAATGGCTTGTGCAGCAAAGGCTTCGTTGATTTCCATCAGATCCAGATCTTCATGCGTCCAACCGGCTTTTTTCAAGCACAATTGCGCAGCGGGTACTGGCCCCATACCCATGATGGTCGGGTCAATCCCTGCTGACGAGTATGCCTTGATGCGTGCCAATACAGGCAAACCGAGTTCCTCGGCTTTTTTGGCGGACATCATAATCACTGCCGCTGCACCGTCGTTCAGACCAGATGCGTTGCCTGCAGTGACCGTGCCATTTTTGTCAAACGCGAGACGTAAGGAAGACAGGGATTCGAGAGTTGTTCCATGTTTGATAAATTCATCGGTATCAAAAACGACAGTGCCTTTTTTACTGACGATTTCGACAGGGATAATTTCATCTTTAAATTTACCGGCTTTTTGCGCAGCTTCCGCTTTATTTTGGGAAGCGACGGCAAACAAGTCTTGTTCTTCGCGTGAAACATTGTGTTTTTTTGCAACGTTTTCAGCAGTGATACCCATGTGGTATTGGTTGTAGACATCCCACAAACCATCGACAATCATCGTGTCGACCAGTTTCGTGTCGCCCATGCGGAAGCCGTCACGGGAATTATTTAAAACGTGCGGCGAGGCACTCATATTTTCCTGGCCACCAGCAATAATCACGTCGGCATCACCTGCTTTGATGGCTTGCGCTGCTAAATGCGTTGCTTTCAATCCACTACCGCATACTTTATTGATCGTGAATGCCGGTACGGTCTCTGGCAAACCAGATTTAATCACCGCCTGGCGTGCAGCATTTTGGCCTACGCCTGCTGTTAATACTTGTCCGAGCACCACTTCATTGACTTGATCGCCACTCAGGCCGATCTTGGCCAACAAACCTTTAATAACAATAGCGCCTAATTCTGAAGCCGGGATTTTTGCCAGTGAACCACCAAATTTACCAACAGCAGTACGACCAGCGGCTACGATTACAACGTCTTGCATATGAATTCTCCAGTTTTCCAAAAAAATGAAATGCTCTGCAACGATAGTTACATTCAGGGGTTACGACAGGCTTACAGATTACACCACTAGGAAGGATATAGGCTATCGGAACAAAATTTGAGACAAAAAAAAGCTCCCGTGGGAGACGGGAGCTTTTTCTATAAAGAAACTGAGTTCATCAAAGAAAATTATTTCTTTTTAGAAGTTGCTTTTTCAGCAGCTTGTGTGAATTGCTGAGTTGCTTTAGTCAAGTTTTCTTCTAAAGTTTGTACAGCTTGCTTTGTTGTTTTGGACAGTTGTTCGTAACCGGCGTTGATGTTACCAACAACAGATTTCAAAGCAACAACAGCTTGTTCGGAACCAGCTGGCGCATTTTTTGTCACTTCGTCGATCAAACCGATTACTTTCGTGTTTGTTTCAGCAATGTGTGCTTCAACTGCTTTAGTGAATTCTTGCTGAGTTGCCGTTGTGATGCTTGCCAGGTGACGGCCATATGCCAATGCTTTTTCTGCACTTGGTTGGGCTTGAGCTGCTGTCAATGTGAAGAATTCTTGTGGATCTTTAGCTGCTAACAATTGTTTTGCAGTTGCTGTACCTTCTTCGAAAGAAGCTTTAGCAGCATTAACGTTCAGAGCAAACAATTGCTCCAGACCTTCAAATGCTTTTTTGTTCAATGCTGTCAAAGAGGCAAATTGTGCTTCTAAGTTAGTTTTAGTAGCAGCGATCAATTGTTCTGGTGATGTAGTCATAATATTCTCCGAGGTGGTGAGGATTGATTCAATAATCGGCAGCGCCTACCACGAAATCTTTATATGGTGCACCGCAACAACCCAGATTTTACACGCCCGAATTTAAACGTCAAGCTTTTTTTGTGCATCGCAACAAAATGAGCTAAATGATATTATTGTATAAAAATGCAACATCCTTTATCCATGCGGGTTTCAAAGGGAATTTTTACTTTTATTGGGTAAATTGCAAGCCAAAATTTTGATGTTTTTCTGCCTCAAACTTAAGCAGATGCTGCTTATTTTTTAAGCCGCCAGCATAACCAGTTAAAGCGCCATTGGCAGCAATTACTCGATGGCAAGGGATAATGATAGAAATTGGATTACGCCCATTGGCAGCACCCACTGCTCGTACTGCTTGTGGGTTAGACAGGTGCTGCGCCAATTCACCATAGCTCAAAGTGGTGCCAAATGGGATCTCTTGCAAGGCACGCCACACTTGCTGCTGAAATGCAGTGCCTCCTGACAAATCCAATGGCACATCAAATGTGATGCGCTCACCAGCAAAAAATTCTATCAGCTGTTGCGAAACTTGCTCAAAAATAGGCAGATCAGGGGCGCGCAGCCAACCCTCGATGCCTTTGAAATGGCGATGTTCTTCAAAATACACGCCAGCCAATCCAATTTCACTGGCCACCAGAGTAAGACTGCCGACTGGGCTGTTAATGTTAGTAAATTGCATCACTTCACCTGAACGAAAATTGAAAAATATTGAATTCTTATTTTAGGGATTGCCACAACAAGAGTGCCGCATACGCACGCCATGGCGACCATTGTTGAGATCGGGCAAGCAATTGCTTTTCGCTCCAGCGCGTTTCTTCAGGATCACTGGCGAGAGCCGCGGCCTTTTGTAAGCCTAAATCGCCCGCCGGAAAGGCATCCGGAAAACGTAACGCGCGCATCGCGATATACTGCGCCGTCCATTCTCCCACGCCACGTACGGTCTTCATTTGCATAATTGCCTCGTCCAAACTGCTATCTGCGGCCTGCTGAAAGCCGCCTTTGAGCGCGAACTGTGCAACATTTTGTAAGGTCGCCGCACGCGCGCCAGGAATACCTATCCCAGCTAATTGATCGATCGACAATTGGCAAATGACCTGTGGGCTTGGGAAATGATGCGTGACTTGAGAAAATGGCGTTTCAACGGGCGTGCCGAAACGCTGCACCAAGCGCCCCGCAACCGTCGTCGCCCCCGCCACGCTGACTTGTTGACCTAAGACAGCACGGATCGCCAGCTCAAAAGTGTCAAAAGTGCCCGGCACGCGTAGACCTGGCGTTGTTTTTACTTGCTGTGCCAACAAGACATCCTCTTGCAAATGACGATGAATCATTTGTGGATGCGCCTCCAAATCAAATTGCTGGCGGATTTTTGCCAATAAAGGCATCAGAACCGGTGTGAGTTGAGGGGCAATTTGCAATCCCAGCTGATTCTTATCCGCAAAATGAGCCACCTTAATCCAACCTGATTTTCCGTCGATCAAGACACTGCGCACGTAGGCCATGCCTGATTTTTCTAAGATCACGGCTTCTAAGCCTGGCATTGCGCGTCCACGCAGGTAGTGGATCAATGCGTCCCATTCATACGGTGGTCGATACGCCAGACGTAAGACCAGGCTTTCATCCGCAGAAGGCGCAGCGCGCCTGACTTCACCCGGCGTCATCTGATAACGTTCAGAGAACAGTGCATTAAAGCGACGCACACTACCAAAACCTGCGGCGAAAGAAATATCAACCATACTTAAAGCCGTTTCTTGCAAAAGCTTTTTGGCAAAGAGCAAACGCTGTGTTTGCGCCATTTCTACCGGACTCACGCCGAATTCCTGTAACAGAACCCGACGCATCTGTCTGGAGGAGAGGCCAACCTGTTGCGCCAGTTGCTCTATGCTAAATTCATTCAATGCACCGTCGGCAATTTTTTTCCAGATTGCATGCGCCAAATTTTGCTGAATCGCATAAGGTGCGAGTTCTGGGCGGCAACGCAGGCATGGTCGAAATCCAGCCGCTTCGGCCGCCGCCGCCGAACTAAAAAATGCACAAGAACTCTCACGTGGCGTTTTCACTGCGCATATAGGCCGGCAATAAATTCCTGTGGTCTTCACACCAGTAAAAAAAACACCATCAAAACGACTATCTCTCGCCGCCAGAGCGCGATAAAAGTGCAGTGGGGAAGACATCTCTGGCATGCTTGCATGGTTTGATGTCGTTGGGAGCTCGTGTGCCATTTGTGGGGAATTAGTGTGGAATTAATCAATCTCGGGTGCATCAATTTTGTGACCGGGACAAGGACGACAAATCACGTTATACGCTGCTTCAAAGGTTTAATCTAGCCGTTTTCGGACAGGAAATTTACACCATCAAGTGTCACCAATGAGCATTTTCAGAGAATTAATTATGAAATTTATTCTTCTAAAAGACGTCTGATGCTATCCTTCATCACCTCCTTAATATATCAATTACCATGAACAAATCTCTGCTCATGCTGCTATGTTCCACGCTGGCAATTCAATCCAGTATGGCAGCAAATACGACTGCACTGTCCGCACAAATCATCCCGGTGGGAATAGCACCACATCCGAAAGCTTTAGCGGCCAATCCATTATTGGCCAAAAGTACGCTGCCTTTCGAATATCCTGTTTTTGATAAAATTCACAACGAAGATTACGCGCCGGCATTTGCGACGGCAATGCAGTTACATGATGCCGAGATCAAGGCCATCGCGAATAATCCAGCCAAACCCAATTTTGATAACACCATCATTGCCTTGGAGCGTGCAGGGCAAACTTTAAAGCGTGTCGATACAATTTTCTTTAATCAGTTGGGTGCGAATACAAATCCGTCACTCGAATCGTTGTCGGGCGATCTGGCACCGAAATTATCCGCCCATCAAGACGCGGTCTTTCTGAATGCAAAATTATTTCAACGCATTAGCAGTTTGGTGAATCAAAAAGTTAGTTTGCATTTGGACGCTGAATCAGAACGTTTGCTGGACCGCTATTACACCGATTTTGTACGGGCTGGTGCCAGGCTATCGAGATCTGATAAAGAAAAACTGACATCCTTGAATGCACAACTTGCAACGATGGAAAATAAGTTCAACCAAAACGTCTTGAAAGAAACGAACGCTTCTGCCTTAATCGTCAATACCAAAGAAGAGCTGGCGGGTTTATCGGCAACGGAAATCGACACCGCCGCCGCCGCAGCGAAGGCCAAAGGTTTGGAGGGCAAGTATGTCATCCCACTAATGAATACGACGGGGCAACCGCTGCTTGCAAACCTAGAAAATCGTGCGACACGTCAGGCTCTGCATGAAGCCTCTGTCAATCGTGGCAGCCACGGTGGCGACGCAGACAACCGCGCGGTGACACTGACCCTTGCACGCCTGCGCGCCGAACGCGCTGGGCTATTGGGCTATCCAAATTTTGCGGCCTACAGCCTGGAAGACGAGACGGCAAAATCACCGGCGGCAGTGAATAAAATGTTGAGCGAATTGGCACCAGCCGCTGTCGCGAATGCAAAAAAAGAAGCGCAAGAATTACAAAAAATCATTGATAGTGAACATGGTGGTTTTGAGTTAGCCGCGTGGGATTGGGCGTTCTATAGTGAACGTTTGCATCAACAAAAATTTGCATTTGATGATAACCAGCTTCGCCCCTATTTTGAGTTCGATAAAGTCTTGCAGAATGGCGTCTTTTTCGCCGCTAATCAACTTTACGGTATTACCTTTAAGGAGCGTAAAGATTTACCGGTGTATCAGCCAACCGTGCGTGTCTTTGAAGTCTTTGATGCCGATGGTAAGTCGCTCGCCTTATTTATCTACGACATGTACGCACGCGACAATAAACGGGGTGGTGCCTGGATGAACAATTATGTTGACCAGTCTGGTTTGTTTGGTTCTAAACCGGTGATTGCCAATCACCTCAATATCCCACAACCGCCCGCTGGCGAGCCAACCTTGTTGACGCCTGACGAAGTTAAAACCGCGTTCCATGAATTCGGTCACGCTTTACATGGGATGTTCTCGCAGGTTCGCTATCCACGTTTTTCGGGCACCAATGTACCGCGTGATTTTGTGGAGTATCCATCGCAGGTCAATGAAATGTGGGCGGTCTGGCCAGAGGTGTTGAAAAATTATGCAAAACATTATCAAACCGGCGAGGCAATACCACAAGACCTGGTCGATAAAATTGTCGCCAGTGGCAAGTACAATCAAGGCTACACCACCACTGAATATATTGCGGCGACCTTGTTGGATCAACGCTGGCATCAATTGTCGGCGCATGAAATTCCTATTGACACGATGAAATTTGAAGCAACAGCTTTAAAAGAATCCGGCGTAGATTTTGCTCCAGCTCCGCCACGTTATCGTTCGCCTTATTTCTCGCATAGTTTCGGTGGTGATTATTCTGCTGGCTACTATGCGTATTTGTGGAGTGAAGTACTCGATGCGGACACAGTCGAATGGTTTAAAGAACATGGTGGCTTGAGTCGTAAAAATGGCGATTGGTTCCGCCAGCAATTGTTATCACGCGGTGGAAGTATCGACCCTATGCAATCATTCCGGAACTTCCGAGGACGCGATCCACAAATTAACCCTCTGTTAGTGCGCCGTGGATTAAAATAAAAGTAAGTTTGACTTGGGTAACCTTATCTACTGTAGATTTGGCAGATCAATTTTTATAGGGCGGATGCAACCCGCCAAATAACACGTAAATTGCGCCTCAAAAGACAAAATGCCCGATGAGATTCATCGGGCATTCTTGTTTTATTTGTCTTAGTCAGGCTAGCGTCAAATGAAAAGCCTGACTTTTATTTACTCAAGCTTCCAGACGAAATCGACCTTCGCCCAACTTTGATCTGGCTTACCATCTTTTGTACCAGGCTTAAATTTACATTGGCTCAATGCGGTCAGTGCTGCTTTGTCGAGACTCTTGGAGCCGCTGGATTTCTCAACTTTGGACTCGACAACTTTACCATCTGCACCAACCAGGAAACCCATACCGACAGTACCAGTTTCTTCATTCATCAACGCTGCTTTTGGATACTTAGGAGGATCGCAAGATTTGTTATCCATCACTGGCGCAGTATCGGCGGCCATTGCGGAAGATGCAGCGGCAAGTAGCAGCGAACATAGTAGAGGAGAAAGGGATAATTTCATCATAATGTTTCTTTTCGTTTCTAGTCAATATACAAATAGTAGAGCGATACTTAATTCAATTAAAATTCTTCCCAGCCATCGTCTGCTGCTTGTGCTTTAGAGTTTGATGCACTTGCTGGCTTAGAGGCTGATTTAGGGGCTGACCGCGGCGCAGGACGTGCGGACGGCAGAGATTTTGGTGCGGCAGCCTTAGGTTTATTTGCTCGCACGACGGGTTCTACCCGTTTTGGTGCGGCGCTTGGTGTAGAACGATGTGTCAGCAAGTTGTCATTGCCGCCCAATTTAAACACGCTGACCACTTTCGCTAATTCAGCCGCTTGATCCTGCAAACTTTGTGCCGCTGCTGCTGCTTCTTCAACTAAGGCAGCATTCTGTTGCGTCACGCCATCCATCTCGATAATGGCATGATTAACTTCCTCGATACCAACGCTTTGTTCCTGGCTTGCTGCTGTAATTTCGGCAATGATATCAGTCACATGTTTCACGCTACTGACAACTTGGTCGATCGTCACACCGGCTTGACCCACGAGTTTAGTACCGACTTCAACTTTTTCAACGGAGGTATCAATCAATGTTTTGATTTCCTTTGCTGCAGCCGCGCTTCGTTGCGCCAAATTACGCACCTCGGCAGCAACAACCGCAAAACCACGCCCTTGTTCACCGGCACGCGCAGCTTCAACGGCGGCATTCAGAGCCAAAATATTGGTTTGGAATGCGATGCCATCAATGACGCTGATAATATCAACAATCTTTTTGGAAGATTCGTTGATAGAACCCATGGTATCAACCACTTGCGCAACCACGACGCCACCTTGACGAGCAACTTCAGACGCGGATGCCGCCAACTGATTTGCTTCGCGGGCATTGTCAGCATTTTGTTTAACCGTTGTCGTCAGTTCACGCATTGAGGACGTCGTCTTTTCTAACGAGCTGGCTTGTTGCTCAGTACGGGATGACAAATCCAGGTTACCCATTGCAATTTCACTGGATGCTGTAGCAATCGTATCGGTACCTGAGCGAACTTGGGCAACGATGTTGACCAGACTGTCGCGCATGTTTTTCATTTCGAAAATCAGGCTGCTTTCGTCACCAATCGCAACGTCAATAGGCGATGTCAATTCACCGGCTGCAATCTGACCCGCAATTTGCGCTGCGTAATTTGGTTCACCACCTAATTGTTTTAATAAGCTACGGCTGATAATCACAGCAGCCACGATACCACCGGCCAACGCCAATACGCCGAGAATCAGCATAAGACTTGTCGCCGCTTTAAATGCCGAATTGGCGTCAGCTGCAACTTGTGAATTGATTTTGTCTTCCAGGCTAACCAGTTCGTCGAGGGAATCCAACCAGCTTTGCTGAACTGGACGCACTTTTTTGATCAGAGCGATCGTTGCCATTTCTGGGTTATTAGACAAGCCAAGTTCTTGCGCTTTCGCTGGCAATGCTGCCGCAGCTGCTTCACGTTCCTTGAGTTTGTTTAATAGTTCTTTCTTTTCTGCAGAAGGCCCACCTTCTGTTTCTGACAGTTTTAAGAGCTTTTCATTCGCTTCGGCGTATTTTTTGGATTGATCGGCAATTTTTGCCAAATCCTTTTCCATATCGGCGGCATCGTTGAGCAATGTCAGATTCCGCAATGAAACCATGCGGTCATAGACTATCGCCCGCATATCCAATGCAAGACGGGTTTCGACGTTGCTAACATTAACGATATTTTCCAAGCGGCCTTGAATTTGCGCCATTCTGGAAACGCCGACAATGGTAACAGCGACAAGAAATGCCAAGACGACGGCAAAGCCGACACCAAGGCGCTTACTAACGGTCATATTTGAGAAATTCATTGCGTAACTAATCTGAAAAAATGGTTAAAACAAACAAAATCCCGGACATGCTTTCATTGCTTCGACAGCAGCCGGTAAATATGTACCGATTGGTAACCCTTGTGTTATTTCTTGTTTATTTCTTGTTTATTTCTTGTTTAATACTATTGATTTCTATTCATCACAAATCACGCTAAGCAAGCCTTTGGCTTACTGGTATCTTACTGCGCTTAAATCAAGACGGGAAGTAAGATGTAAATTATTTTTCGTGACGGATACCAGAAATATACTAGATATTTGCCCATTGGAAATGTCTTTTTTACGCAGTTTCCATGGGGCAATATTTTGAATTAGAGAGAATCCGTAAATTTTATGTTTGATTTAACTCAATTTTGAGTGTTGCATAAATTTTAAGCAAACTAATTATGGATTGCCATATGAAACATGCTCTGAATTTTCTTTGTTAATTTTTGAAAAATCGCCATGGATTTGATGAAAGATTCTGTGATTGATATACAGCATCACTATTTATATATAGTCGGCCTTTGCCGGAATGCTAACCTTAAGATTAATCAGCATATAACTTTAGTTAAGGTGCAATTTCACAACACTTCCTCTCGGAGTCTCCATGTCCGGCACGATTCGTTATTTTTTTCAAAAGCAAATTCATCAAGTCAACGATATACCAGCGACCAGAACCCTGCTTCAGCATTTGCGAGAAGATCTCCATTGCACAGGAACCAAAGAAGGCTGTGCTGAAGGCGACTGTGGTGCCTGCACGGTGGTAGTGGGTGAAGTCAAAGATGGTCAAGTAGAAATGAAGTCCGTCAACGCTTGTCTGCAGTTGATGCCGACCCTGGATGGCAAAGCAATTTTTACTGTCGAAGATTTAAGCAACGATCAGCAATTACACCCCGTACAACAGGCCTTAGTCGATTGTCATGGCTCTCAGTGCGGCTTTTGCACACCGGGTTTTGTCATGTCACTATGGGATTTATATCTCGATCGTCAGCCACCGTGCGCCGCCTTAGAACGGAAGCAAATCGACATCGCTTTGTCAGGAAATTTGTGTCGCTGCACTGGCTATCGACCAATCATTGATGCCGCTCACAAAATGGAGCAACTACCGCGGCAAGAGTTCGATAAGAAGGCGCTGCTGGAGGTTCTCAAGACTTTACAGCGTGAAGACACATTGGACTACGTCCACGAAGGTCAACATTTCTATGCACCGCGTTCCATCGCGCAGTTAAGTACTTTACGCATACAACATCCGCAGGCGTGCCTGCTTGCAGGCGGCACAGATGTTGGCATTTGGGTTACGAAACAATTCCGCGATTTAGGTCATATCATTTATCTCGGAAAGATCGCTGAATTACACCACATTGATGAGACCGATAACACGCTTGAAATCGGCGCTGCGGTCAGTCTGGACGAAGCGTACCGCCGCATTTGTCAACATTATCCCAACGAGTTGAGCGATTTGTGGCAACGCTTCGCGTCCTTGCCGATCCGGCATGCGGGGACGCTGGGTGGCAACGTTGCCAACGGTTCACCCATTGGTGATTCTATGCCTTGGCTGATTGCTCTTGGCAGCCGCATCGTGCTGCAAGGTGCCGCGGGTCAACGCGAGATGGCATTAGAGGATTTTTATCTGGGTTATCAAAAGAAAGATCTACGCGCCGATGAAATCGTCACTACCGTCCGAATTCCATTGCCTCGTCCACATTTAATTTTCAGAACATATAAGCTGGCAAAGCGTTTTGATCAGGATATATCCGCCGTCTGCGCGGCCTTTTCTGCCGACTTGATTGCTGGTCGCCTTAGTAACGTACGCATTGCTTTTGGGGGTATGGCAGCAACGCCAAAACGAGCGACGCACGCTGAGAACGTTCTGGAGCAACAAGCGTGGGACGAAGAATCCCTAAAGAAAGCAACGACTGCATTAGCAGACGATTACGCGCCGCTCTCTGACATGCGCGCCTCTGCAGGATATCGATTGCAGACTGCACAAAACTTATTGCGTCGCTTCTGGCTGGAAACGCGTCCAGACAAACCTCTGCCAACAACCGCCGTCAATGTCTTTGTAGCATCGACATCGATACAATTGGAGGCCAAATGAGAGCGTCTCAGCAATCGCAAACGCCCTCTTCCCGGGCAGAAGTCGGTAAATCGCATCCGCATGAATCCGCGACTTTACACGTCAGTGGTACCGCCAATTACACCGACGACATTCCAGAGCTAAACGGTACCTTGCATGCAGCACTGGGCTTATCGGCGCAAGCCCATGCGAAAGTACTCAATCTGAATCTGGAGGCAGTAAGGCAGGCCGCTGGCGTGGTTGCTGTTTTTACCGCAAAAGATTTTCCAGGATCCAATCAATGTGGCCCCATCATCAAAGATGATCCTATTCTTGCCGATGGCGTTGTCGAATATGTCGGTCAGCCTATCTTTGTGGTCGTAGCGCAGACGCATGATCAGGCACGTCGTGCTGCCCGTTTAGCAAAAATTGACTACGAAGTTTTGCCAGCCATTTTAGATCCACGCGCCGCTAAAGAAGGTGCTTCATTCGTCTTGCCACCGATGTCTTTATCTCGTGGTGACGCCGCGCAGGCGATTGCTCACGCATCCCATGTAATCAAAGGCCAATGGCAAGTCGGTGGTCAGGAACAGTTCTACCTGGAAGGGCAAATTGCCTACGCCATGCCAAAAGAAGCGCAAGGAATGTTGGTCGCGTGTTCTACCCAGCATCCAAGCGAGATGCAGCACATCATCGCACACGCATTACATATTCCCTCGCACAGTGTACAAGTTGAGTGCCGTCGCATGGGTGGCGGTTTTGGAGGCAAAGAATCACAATCAGGCTTATGGGCTGCAACCGCAGCGTTGTGCGCGTTTCTATTAAAGCGTCCCGTCAAATTGCGTGCCGACCGCGATGACGACATGATGGTGACAGGAAAGCGGCATGAATTTCATTACGATTACGAAGTGGCTTACGATGCAGATGGTTTGATCCTTGGCGCGAAATTTGAGATGGTGTCACGCGCAGGATTTTCTGCTGATTTGTCCGGTCCGGTTGCCACCCGTGCGGTCTGTCACGTCGACAATACCTATTTCCTGTCGGATGTCGATATTCGTGCAATGTGCGGTAAAACCAATACGCAGTCAAACACCGCGTTTCGTGGTTTTGGTGGACCTCAAGGGGCCATTTTGATTGAGTACGTGATCGATGAGATTGCGAGATTGCTTGGCAAAGATGCGCTCGATGTGCGTAAGACCAATTTCTATGGACGGAACGACGAGGAAGGCCGAAATATCACGCATTATGGCCAAAAAGTGGCGGATAACGTCATTCATGAATTAGTCGCTGAATTAGAAACGAGTAGTTGTTATCGCGAACGCCGCGAAGCGATCACCGCATTTAATGCAAGCAGCCCAGTCTTAAAAAGAGGGCTGGCGTTGACGCCGCATAAATTCGGTATTGCATTTAACGTGACGCATTTGAACCAGGCGGGCGCCCTTGTTCATGTCTACCTAGATGGCTCGGTATTGGTCAACCATGGTGGTACTGAAATGGGACAAGGACTTAATACCAAGGTCGCGCAAGTTGTCGCTCATGAATTAGGTGTATCACTTTCTCAAGTACGCGTCACCGCCACCGACACCACCAAAATTGCGAATACCTCAGCGACCGCCGCGTCAACTGGTGCTGATTTAAATGGCAAAGCAGCGCAAGACGCCGCCCGTCAAATTCGTGCAAGACTGTCCGAGTTTGCAGTGAGTATTTATGGCGGTGATGTCGCTGAAGTCAGCTTTTCTGATGGCCATATTTGTTGCAACAACACCCGCGTGGCATTTGAAGACCTCGTGAACAAAGCCTATTTTGCCCGCGTACAATTATGGTCTGACGGCTTCTATGCGACACCGCATTTGAAATGGGACAGCAAAACCATGACTGGTAGCCCATTTTCGTATTATGCCTATGGTGCCGCCGTCTCAGAGGTCATCGTCGACACCTTAACTGGCGAATGGAAATTGCTCCGCGCTGATGCTTTATATGATGCCGGTAACGCTCTCAATCCGGCACTGGATATCGGTCAAGTCGAAGGCGCGTTTATTCAAGGCATGGGCTGGCTGACGACCGAAGAATTGGTCTGGAATGCGAACGGAAAATTGACGACGCATGCACCATCGACCTATAAAATTCCAGCCATTTCGGATTGCCCCGACGATTTCAGAGTACGCTTGTTTAAGAACACGAATGTTGCCGATAGCATCCACCGCTCAAAGGCGGTCGGTGAGCCGCCTTTGCTGTTACCATTTTCCGTCTTCTTTGCCATTCGCGATGCAATTGCCAGCGTTGGTGATGGCAGGCAAAACCCACCATTGACTGCCCCTGCCACTGGCGAAGCAATTTTGCGTGCAGTCACAGCGATACAACAAACTTTTTCTCAGTAATCAGATGACTATTACACTTGCGTTACGCGCTAGCTTGCTACATTTTACGGATGATCCTGCAATACATGAAAGTGCCATCCATTGGCATAGCGATGGTTTGCTTCTATTGAACCAGGATAAAATCGCCGCTGCGGGCGATTACGAGGCGTTAAAGCATCTTGTTCCCGAACACCTGTCTGTACAACATTTTCCAGGCGAAATCATCATGCCGGGCTTTATAGACACGCATATCCACTATCCACAAACAGATATGATTGCCTCACCTGCCCCGGGTTTGCTTCCGTGGCTGGAACAATATACGTTTCCGACTGAACGACAATTTCAAGATCCTGCACATGCGAATGAAGTAGCTGGATTTTTTCTGGATGAATTACTCCGCTGCGGCACCACGACCGCCATGGTTTACTGCACTGTCCATCCTCAATCCGTTGAGGCATTTTTTACCCAAAGTGAACGCCGTAATTTACGGATGGTGGCCGGTAAAGTCATGATGGACAGACATTGCCCGGAATTTTTGCAAGACACCGCTGAAAGCAGTGCCCGTGATAGCGAAGCACTGATACAGAAGTGGCATCAACGTGGCCGCCAGTTGTATGCGATTACACCGCGCTTTGCCCCGACGTCGACACCGCAGCAATTACATTTAGCGGGTGAACTCGCGAAACAATATCCGGATACTTTTATCCAGACTCATGTTGCAGAAAACAAAGATGAATGCGCGTGGGCGAGAGCGCTTTTTCCCACCGCACGTAGCTATCTGGACATTTACGACCAGGTTGGTCTGATGCGCCCACGCGCCATGTACGCGCATTGTATCTGGCTTGATGACATGGATCGTCGACGCATGGCTGAAACGCAATCTGCCGTCGCGCTCTGCCCTACTTCGAATTTATTTTTAGGTAGCGGGCTATTTGATTTTGATAAAGCCGAAGCAGCCAAGGTGCCGTTATCGATCGCAACGGACGTCGGCGGCGGCACGTCATTTTCGATGTTGCAAACGATGAACGAAACCTACAAAGTTGCGCGAATGGGCGGTCGTTATATGCCAGCATCAAGCATGTTTTATACAGCGACACTCGGTGCTGCCCGAGCAATGCAATTAGAGAACACGATTGGCAGTTTAAAAGTAGGAAATGAAGCGGACTTTATTCTCGTTGATCCACAAGCAACACCACTGTTGGCACGTCGCAACCGTCATGTCAATTCTTTAGAAGAGCAGTTATTTGTATTGGCGATGCTGGGTGACGATCGCTGTATCGCTGCGACGTATGCGGCGGGCAAGTTGGTGCATCAACAATAAGTTACCAAAAATGAAACCGGCGTCTGGCCCAACAGCAAAGACGCCGCGTTTATATCAGAGCACCTCCGCGATGAACTTCGGAGAAAGTTCTTATTTGCTTTCTTTGTTTGCTTTCTTTGTTTGCTTTCTTTGTTTGCTTTCTTTGTTTGCTTTCTTTGTTTGCTCTCTTTATTTGCTATCCTTAAATGCTGACAAGGCTTTAGAGACTTCGGTAATCATGTGACGTTCGGCTTCGCTTAAGTCCGGATGCCAGATATCAAAAATCATCACCACGCGCAGCTTGTCACTATGATTCCAGGCTTCATGCTCAATGGTGTCATCGAACACAATACCTTCCCCTGGTATCCATTCTCGGGTTTGATTACCTACCCTGAACCGACAGTCGTTCGGAATAATCAATGGAATATGCGTGAGTAAGCGCACGTTTGACGCGCCTGTATGCGGACGGATATGCGTATGGGGCTTGAGTAATGAAAATAGCGCTGAAGGCGTTTTACCCAACTGAATAGGCTGTGGCGCAAGCGACAGCAGTTGCATAGTATTTGGGCACTTTGCTGCATTCGATTCCTGCACCAGTCCATCTTTAATCAAATGATAGGCACTCCAATCCGGTGAGTTATTCAACTCAGCCAACTGCCCCATCGGGACGCCTGCGGTATACTCAAGGTAAGGCGTAAAACCCTCTTCTTCGCCGAGGACGTGCATGAATTCTGTGAGGATTTGCTCTGTGCCGTTTTCAATGTCGGCCAGCCATGGAAAACTTTTGCGATCAAAGAATTCGATAGGGGCAAGATTCGGGTAGTGATAAATCAGGGATTGAGAGTCATAACGCTTTTTGCGTCCCACCATGATGTCAACAGAATCACGGAAACGGTCAAGCTTTTCACCGCTCAGTTCTTTGTACACTGGCGCTAAAAAATCGTCTAAAAACTTACCATGTTCCTGATCATAGTTCGCTTTGTATTGCATGGCGAATTCTACTGATGGGCGCAAATTTGGATGAATTCTCTCCATCGGCGGCGCTACTTTTACGACACTGCCGTAAGCGAGTGCCGCCTGATGCGTCTCACCAAGACGGCTATGCAGATCGGCTTTCATGATCAGCGCGAGCATGTCCATCGGATCGGCCACTAAAGCCTGCTGGACTGCTAACTGTTCACCATCGATATTCTGTAATTTTCGATAGGCAATCGCCAGGCTGATCCATTGTTGCGGGTCTGAGCCGTCAATCTGGCAAACGCGTTCAAATGCTTTACAGGCGCTGTTGTCATCGTTAGTGGCTAAGCAATACTTTCCCAATGCTGCCAGAGTTGGGATGTGATTCGGGTTCAATAAGAGAATTTGCCCCCAATAAGTGATCGCCTGACTGCCTTTTCCTTCTTGCATAGCTTTATTAGCGGCGCCAGTCAGAATCTCAATTTCTCTTGCTACGTCTCGTGCTTGCTGCATTTTTGTCTCACCCAGCCGATGTTGAATTTAAATGGAAAGTTGATGTTCTCGCTGCGAGCTTTCCTGCTGGCAGCGATGGAATGTCATGCTGTATTTTAAGTCGGAACTGGTTTCAATATACCGCCATTTCAGCGGTTTTCTGGCGATTAATCTTCATTCAGATCAATGATCCTGTCGTTATTTTTTGATGCTGATTCAAGGTGTCTATGAGAGCGGTTCGAAAAAAAACGGCATGCTCGCGCATGCCGTTTTTAGGATGAACTACACAGACAAAATTAGAATTTTGCTGTCAAGTTCACGAAGATCTTACGACCATAAGAGTCATACACTTGTGGGTAAGTATTACCGTTAGCAGAACCTGCTGCAGTAGTTACGCCAGTAGAAACAACTGGTGGATCTCTGTCAAACAGATTGTTGATACCGCCGCTGATTGTTACATTTTTTGTTAATGGATATGCAGCATACAGATCGAAGTAATCACGTGAACCCATTTGTGATTCGATGACAGCAGCAGGACCGTTTGAATTCAACAGTGGGTTAGTACTGTTCAACTCAGAAGTCACACTATCCATATGACGCCATGTACCAGCAACTTCCAGTTTCCATGGTGTATCCCATGTTACACGTGCTTTAGAACGCCATTTTGGTGTTGGCGTACCGCAGGAAGGACCATAGTAACCAACGCAGTCATAAGAACCCAAACCTGGTGTGTTTTCAACACTCAACTTGCTCAGGTAGGTACCGTTCAAGTTAAATGCCAAACTACCCCAACCGTTCAATTTGTAGAAATAGCTTCCAGACACGTCAACGCCGGAAGTTTCTAATTTACCGATGTTTGTTGTGTTTGCGGCGATATAACCTTTTGTTGTCAACCACAAGCTACCTTGGCTGTCACGGTGGATCAAGTTACAGTAGATTGGGTTTCCTGTTGTCAAACATTGGCTCAAGGATGTTGTTGGATCGACAGAGGAAATCGTGTCTTCGATCTTGATGCTAAACCAATCAACAGTGAAACTCAGGTTTTTAACTGGCTCAACAACAAAACCCATTGTGTATGTTTTCGCCTTTTCAGGCTTCACATTCGCATTACCACCAGTCAGAGACTGATACTGGTTCGCGCTGTTGAGTTCAACGTTACCGTATTGAGCAGCAGTGACACCTGTGTTAGCACACTGTGCAGCTGTTGCTGTTGGTTTCGTGCCGCCGCATGGATCGTTAGATGGACCACCCAAACCAACAACTGATGGGTTGTACAGATCAAAGATTGTCGGTGCACGAACAGCTTGTTGATAGCTACCACGCAGACGCAATTCTTTGACTGGAGACCATTCAACGCCTAAACCGTAGGTATTTGTCGTAGCGTTTGTGCTGTAGTCAGAATAACGATAAGAAGCGCTCAGATCCAAAGATTTGATGAATTTCAGGTTTTCAGCGATTGGCACATGGACTTCACCAAATACTTCCTGAACAGAGTAACTACCGTTGATTGCTGGAGAAGCTGCACCAGCACCAGCGAGGTCACCGGAAGATGTTTCATAGTCTGGTGCATAGACCAAACGCTCTGTACGACGCTCAACACCGAAGGAAACGCCAACACCTTGGGTCGACCATGGTGTTTTAATACCGTACACGGCGAGATCGGAACCGATGTTACCACCAACGATCGTTTGATCTGTGTGACCTTGTGACAGGCCTGAAACTTGCAGGTAGTTCAACGCTGCTTGCGTGATGCCACCAACGGCAAACATGTTATACGGTACACAAGTAGGATCAGTGGAGCGGCATACTGCCTTACCAGTTTTAGGATCAGTGATTGCATCGAGTGCGTTACCGATTTTAGCTGCAGAGAAATAGTTCAGCTTTGTTTCAGAGTGATTAACACGTGCTACTTGGCCGAATACGTCATAAGTCCAGTTACCCAAGGTACCTTTTACGCCCAATACATCACGGAATGACTGATCAGTGATGTCATCGATACGTGGACCACCTTCAACGTTACGCTTACCTACGTTAAACGTCTTCGATTGGCCTGGTCCTGTGAAGCCCAATGCGGTCTGCCAAGCTGGTGTCAGGAATGGATTGTCTGAAGTCAGTGTCTGTGGACCGTAGAAGATACCGCCAGCAGCAACTTGCGCGGCTGTGTGATAGTTATGGAAGTTAAATTCGTTGTAGATACGAACATTCTCATTAATATCAAAGTGACCTTGCGCATTGAAGCCATAAACTTCAGATGGACGTTGCAGATAGTTGATCGGACCAAAGTTGTACGCATCTTGTGCAGAAACGTATTTACGTGGGTTACCGTCAGCACCTAAAGTAAAGGAACCAGTTTTGCCTGTGATACGACCAGTTGCACTTGTGGAAGAACCGGAGCACGCAAACGCTGTGTCAGATACCGCTGCAACTGTACAAGAGGAGAAATCACGTGCAGATTGCAGGATCGCTTCAGTTTTCTTGTAAGAGAAATACAAAGTTGCGTTACCTTTGTTGTCAGCAAAATTGCCGCCAACCAGTACGCTTGCATCTTTGATCTGACCGTCGTAATTAATATTGCCTGGAACAGGGTAGCCGTGTGCAACGGATGCAGACGTGACGCTGTCGTTATGTTGTTTGTGGTTGTAGCCACTGGAGTTAACGGACATTTCAACACCCTCAAAGTTGTCTTTGAGAATGAAGTTGACCACACCCGCTACCGCGCCCGCGCCATACACCGCACCTGCGCCGCCTGTCAGAACGTCAACGCGTTTGATCAGACCTGCTGGTATTTCGTTCAAGTCAGCTGCAGAGCTGCTTGTGCTGCCGTATGGCATACGACGACCGTTAACCAGTACCAATGTACGGTCAGAGCCTAAGCCGCGCAAACTAACAGTGGCGGTACCGCTGGCACCGTTAGAGATCGCACCACCTTGATCCGCAAATACTTGCGGCAGGTTGTTCAGCAGATCTTCTACCGCACGTGCGCCATCGATCTTGATGTCTTTGGCTGTCATTTGTGTCACAGGACTTGGACCATCTACGTTAATCGTTGGAATACGAGTACCTGTCACTTCCACTTTTTGAATTGCTGGTGCTGCTTCTTGTGCGGATGCAACTGCACCGAACAAGCTCAGACCTGCAATCATCCCGCCGGAGAACATAATTCTCACTGACTGGGACAATATTTTTTCTTTTACCATTTGTCACGCTCCCGAGATTGGTTTTCTAATGCAACTACAAACACTTACCTGTAATCGATTCAAAACACTTTTTTACATTTGTAAATTTATTTATCAAAATCTTTTTGATCATGTATGAAACCATTTCATCATTGTTGATGTCAATGTTACGCGGCGCTATTTCCACAAAAAAACAACACCTCAATTTGAGATAAAAATAAGCAAAGAAGTTTTGATGTTTCAAAATTTTATTATCTGAAAATCAATTTAAATTATTTCGAAAATACGCGTTGTTAATAAAGTTTTTTTAAAACGTCATTGACCACAGTTTGCAGCTTTAAAATACTCGGCCACCGAATAAACCGTCCCTCACGTCTCGATGCATCCACGAATAACGGCATCTTTTGTGAGATATTTTTTGCTGATAATTTCAGCAAAAAAATTTCAGAAATTTTTCCCGATGCGATCAACATTCAAGGCATTTTTGTGAAACTTAATTTTCAAGTGATAGATCTGAGGTCACCGGTTTTCAAACCTCACACGTCGTTTACAACGCTTGTCATTGCCATTTCCAAGTGCTCTCAGACGTCCGACGCCACGACTTCTTCAATCGATCATTATTGAGTCAAGCGAATTCATCATCCGGCGATAAAAAAAGCGGTTCAGACTTTTCGTCTGAACCGCTTTTTTATTTCATCGTTGCTTAATCGCAGATCAGTGTCTGCAAGCTATCAGAAGAACTTATAACGACCACGTAAGTAGAAAACACGACCTAAAGGATTAGTAAAGGTAGCGTCATAACCAGTTTGGAAATTGGCTTCTGTACGAGATATTGGAGGATCTGTATTGAAGATATTTTTGATACCAACTGCCACATCTAAATTCTTCACGCCACTCCATCCCAAGGTTGCGTCAAACGTATTGTATGCAGCAACTTTTCTATCATCCGGATAGTTCGTTGAACCAACTGCTGATGGGTTAGTAAAATCATGATAGCCAGCCGTGTAGTTATCAGTGATCGATGCATTCCATACGCCACGGTTAAACGCCACCGTGATCATATGGCGCCATCTTGGTGCAGGACCGAAGTCTTTGTATGCACCCAAATCGCTCACAGAGTCCTGACCTTGGTACTGGTAGCCATGCTTGGTAAACAAGGTACCGTCAAAGTTGACACTGAACTGACCAATCGTCGAAACCTTTTGTTTATAGTTCAGGTTCAAATCGATACCAGAAGCAAAGAAGCTACCTGCATTCACGTTAGGCAAATAGATGTAAGCCAATGGGAAGTTAGGATTGGTACTTCCTTTGATTGCACCAGTTTGCTTACCATCATCTACCCATCCGTCAGGGAACTGAGCTGGGTCGTAACGATAGTATTGATTTTTGTAGGACGATGGATTGCCCAATGCTGAATTTTCGTTCAATTGAACGATGGCATCATTAATCGTGACGCTCCAATAGTCGATCGAGCCACTGAACTGTGCAGTTGGTTGGAATACCAGACCCAGAGAGTATTGTTTGGACTTTTCTGGTGCCAGGTTAGCGTTACCGGACTGGGCAACATTCAATTGAACATTACACTCATCTTGTAACGCACCAACTGGGTTCACACTGGTAACAGGAACCCCGCCTGGACAACGGACTGGATCACTGAAGTTACCGTTGGTGTTGTTGCCAGTCGTGAACGGACGCAAAGCCTGATACAAAGTTGGTGCACGGAAACCTGTGCCATAAGAAGCACGCGCCAGCAAGGTAGAAGATGGTTTATATGTCAGACCGATCTTAGGACTTAACTTGTTAAACGATGTACCGTAGCTATTTTTATAGGAGTCATAGCGTGCAGCGAGCGAAGCTTCGACATCTTTATAAACCGGAATATTCGCTTCAGTGAACAGACCGAGTACGTTACGGTTACCAGTAACGCTTGGTACAGGGCCATTACCACCGACCTGATCGCCACTCGCCAGTACTGGTGCGGAGAATTGGTTCAGATCTTCTTTACGGTAATTTGCGCCGAGTGCCAGGCCGACCGCGCCATAGCTCGTTTGTGCAATTTCTTTCGAGATACGGACGTCAAATTCTTTCGCAATCGACGTACCGTTGTTTTCCAATTGACCAGTCAGGAGCGCACTGTTTAAGGCCGCCAGACTGGCTGCGTCTTGCGCACCAAAGACGTTGATGTCACCCTTATTAACGATCGGTGTCAATTTTGCATAAGAGAACTGACCGTTACCAAAACTGATAGCCACTTCGTTTTTGGAATACGAGAATGCTGTATCGTAATCCCAGCCAGCGATCACGCCACGGGAACCCAACAGAACACGCTCGCTCTTAGTATCAGTAATATCCTGACGTCCGCCACCTGCAACGGTACGCCATGTCCCTGACATTGGGCCAGTTGGTGTCACAACGACGTTATTGCTCAAGACAGAGCCTGCAGGCAAGACGGTACCATTTGGTAATGTATACGTGGTTCCGGCTGGAACAGTGTAGCCAGCAGGAACAGTGAACGATGTCGGATAGAAACGACCGTTCGCTGGATACGTCATGTTGATCGTGTATGGTGCTGGCGAATACGTCGCAACCATGTTGTCTTTCGTCTGCGTCACTTCGCCATATAATTCATGGTCGTCGTTGAGCTTAAACACGCCACGTGCAACGATGTTATCGTGCGTTTGTTTCGGGATCAGATCAATGTATTTCACATAATCTGTACCGCATGATTTTGCATCACGAACAACCAGGCCGAAAGCAGGATTATTACAGCCGTTGTAACGGTAAGGATTTACGCCGGTATAGCTGTTACCCAATGTATCGGTAAAGTTAAAGTTAGGTACACCGTTACGTGGTGATGCTTTATTAATGCCAAGATCTGGGCGAACTGCTGTCGAAGCGAATGCGCGATCAGTTGCTTTCAGCGCAGCGTCGGCCTCATGGTTTGCACTGATCAGAACGTTGAAGCCCTGAACATTCAGATCACCGTAACCGCCAAGGATGTTATAGCTACGTGTATCGCCGTGACCTTGGTCTGATTTAGTGCCATAAAAAGAGGCTTCTAAACCTTGGTAGTTTTTCTTGAGGATAAAGTTGATAACGCCTGCAATCGCGTCAGCGCCATACACCGCGGATGCACCGTCACGCAGTACTTCAATGCGTTCAATCGCTGACAATGGAATACTGTTCAGATCGACTGGGCTGCTACCAATCGCGTAGTTAGCTAAACGACGTCCATTGAGCAGCACCAAGGTATATTGCGAGCCAATGCCGCGCAAATTCGCTGTGGATGGCGCGCCTGTTGCACCAACGTTATTCGCTATCACGCCACCACCAAAGTTGCCTGGGATCATGTTAACCAGATCCTGCGCCGTTGTTGCTCCAGTACGTTCGATATCCTCACGTTTGAGGACAGTAACTGGGAGCACACCTTCGGTCTCAACGCGTTTGATCGACGAACCGGTAATTTCTACGCGTTGGGGCTCAGCTGCTGCTTGCTGCGCGGATGCGGTCTGCGCTACCGCACCAACAGCCATACCGCCAATAAACATCAGCCGTACTGATCGGGACAATATTTTTTCAACCATTACATTTCCTCCAAAGATTTTTAACTTTGATTGTCGTTTTGCATTTATTTTGCATTTTTTAACGTGTCAGCTCAGGGCAAACAATTCTTTAAATATCTTTCTAATAAATTAACTACCCCAATAAAACGAAGTTGAAATTTTTTTTCATTAATTTCAAACGAGGCATTTTTTTAAAAATATTTATGATGCATAGAACCATCTTGGCGTGTGACCTGTCAACCTGACTGTCATGGAAGAATATGCAAAAAAGAGACACTTTTTAGACCGTTCTTAGATGTTTGCACCTAAATACATTTTGATTGTCAACACCCTCAACTGTCTGCGCAATTATGGTGCAAAGCACAATAAAGCAAGCTGAATTTAATAAAATTTGCATTCTCATTGCTCAAACCGCGTTAAACAATAAAAATTGCAAGAAATCACTATTTTTATTGTCTTGGCGACTATTGCCTGGTCCACAATCAAATTGGCCTTGGCGATAATTTCGCACCAAAATAGTGCGCATTTCGACTACTACTATTTATTACAATTTTCTTACAACTTTGTTGCTTTTTGGCTCAGCGAGACGGTGCAAACAATCGATATCGAAGGATGAATCGCTCACGACAACCGAAAAAGAGCACAGGTTGCCTTGGTTTTTTTCAATAATGAAGCTTGGTTACCATGAAAAAAGCCGCTGCTCTGTAACGAGTCAGCGGCTTTTTTTACTCTTTAGTTGAAGACCTACATGATTACACGCGGCCTCAAAAGGATTTCTATTTTTTTATTATTTAGCTGGCGCTTCTGCAGCGGCAGCCGCTTTGACTTCTGGTTCTTTAAATTGAGCGCCACTCGCATTTGCCATGTGCACAACCGCACGGGCCACTTCGACATCATCCAGATCAGGATTGCCGCCTTTTGCTGGCATCGCACGAATACCGGCTACGGCATGTTTCAACAGCGTGTCGTAACCTTGAGCAAGACGAGGCCCCCACGCACCATTGTCACCAAATTTTGGTGCACCCGCTGCGCCTGTGCCGTGGCATGCGGAACAAACCATTTTGTAGACAGCTTCACCAGCTTGCAATTGCTTAGGACCACTTGCGTCTTTAAATGTGAAACCTTGATCCGCCACTGGCTGGATACGTGCAGCCACTGCTTCTGGGGTCAACGCCGATGAACCAGCGCCCACTTTTTTGTCGTTAGACACGTATTGCACCAGCAAGACAATGGCAATGATAGGAACCAAAAACCCTGCGAGGATCGCCGCGATGAGTTGTTTAGGTGTCTTAATCACTGATTCGTGTTCGTCGTGCGCGTCGCTCATGGTTTCCTCTTTGCAAATGAAATGGTCATCCCGGTTGCTTGCCAGTGATACAAATCAACTGACACCAAAGTTTTTGATTATAGAACCAAAAGATCTCGGTTTGCTACCAAAAGCGGTATTTGTCTGATTTGCATCAGTAAATTTTGTTGTGCAATACGGTAAAAAGGCTTGCAATGTGAAAAATTATCGCCATCAACCCTCAGAACAAAGTGAAAACAGGCATTTATTCGTCATTTAACAAAAATATTGCGTCGCACTCAATGCAAAATCACTTTTAAACGGCTACAATTGCGAACCTCAGAATTGAGTACAACGCGACCGTCTTCCAACGGATAGGATACGAGTTTCCGAAGCTCGCAATACAGGTTCGATTCCTGTCGGTCGCACCAATTGAGCTATTTTCTGATGTCTAAGCGTGTTGCCTCACGCTCCTCACCTCGCCGTCCCCAGTTCAGTAGTCGCTTTGATGAGCAGTCAAATTGATTCCCATGTTAGTGCCGATGTAAAACCGGCGTCATGTGCAATGCAACATAGCTATCCTCCAGGGAACTACCCTGTCTGTTTTTCTGTCTGCTACACTTCATCTGCTTGTTAGTATTTCATCATTTTATTTTATAAAGGTGTTGTATGACGTCATCCCGTTTATCGTTATCCGCAATCAGCTTGTCGATGGCTTTCGCCTTCGGCGGTTTACTGCACGTCCCTGTGATCGCTGCGGAATCTGCGCCAGCGGCCGCTGGCGCAAAATTACCGGCTGGAATCCAGTTTGTTCGCAGTGTCGAAGGTATCAACGAATATCTATTGCCAAACGGTTTGCGGGTATTGCTGGTGCCTGATGCCAGTAAGCCTAGCACCACTGTCAATATTACCTACCGCGTCGGCTCTCGCTATGAGAACTACGGCGAAACCGGGATGGCGCATTTGCTGGAACACTTAATGTTTAAAGGGAGCAAAGAGCATCCACGTTTATGGGAAGAAATGTCGCAGCGTGGTGTGCAATTCAATGGCACAACGTCATATGACCGGACTAACTACTACGAAACCTTTGCCGCCAAACCAGAAACCTTGACCTGGGCGTTGTCAATGGAAGCGGATCGCATGGTCAATTCACGTATTTCCGGTGACGACTTAAAGACGGAATTCTCGGTCGTCAGAAATGAAATGGAGAAAAACGAGAACTCCGCCATCGGCATGTTGATACAACGTGTCATTGCGAGCTCGTATCAATGGCACAATTATGGCAAAGACACGATAGGCGCTCGTACTGACGTTGAAAACGTCAATATTCCGCATTTACAAGCTTTCTGGCGCAAATACTATCAGCCTGACAATGCAACGTTGACCGTGGCAGGTGCTTTTGATGCCAACCAAGTGTTGAAATTAGTTGCTCAACATTTTGGCAAGATCCCACGCCCGAAACGCGTGCTGGAACCGACCTATACCCTTGATGCCGCGCAGGATGGTGAGCGCGATGTAACTGTGCGCCGTGTCGGTGAATCACCTGCGGTAGTAGCGATGTATCACACCATGCCTGCTGCCGAACCAGACTATCCAGCGACAGAAGCACTTGCTTTGATTCTTGCGGATAGTCCAAATGGCCGCTTATACAAAGCCTTAGTCGAAGCAAAGAAAACGGTCGACGTTTTTCCCTATGCAGCGAATCTGGATGAACCTGGCTTCTTGTTGATCGGTGCCAATTTGCGCTCAGATCAAGACACCGTAGAAGCCAAGAAAATTATGGTCAATACGATTGAAGGTTTTGCTCAACGTCCTGTCACGGAAGAAGAATTAGCGCGTGCAAAAGCAAAATTGAATTCCGATCTGGCGCAAATTTTTAACGATCCTGAAAAATTTGCGGTAGCCCTGTCCGACAATATTGCTTCTGGCGATTGGCGTTTATTTTTCCTATTCCGTGATCGCGTCAATGCTCTCACCGTTGCCGACGTTCAACGCGTTGCGACCACGTGGTTCAAGTCTAGCAACCGTTCCAGCGGCAGCTTCATTCCGGACGCCAAGCCAGAACGTGTACCTGCGCCGGTCAAGGTCAATTTGGCGGAACAATTAAAGACATTTAAACCAGGCGTGGCAATTGCACAGGCTGAAACGTTCGATAGCTCCGCAGCGAATATTGATAAGCGGACCCAAACTGGTACGCTGGCTAATGGCTTGAAATACGCATTATTGCCTAAGACAACTCGCGGCAACACGGTAGTAATGGCGATGAACCTCTATCTGGGTGATGCGCAGAGCCTCAAAGACAAAGGGGTAACGCCAGAGCTGGCTGCTGCCATGCTTAACCGTGGCACTGAAAAATTGAGCCACCAAGCGTTCACCGAAGAACTCGATAAACTCAAAACCAAGCTACAAATCACCGGTACGGTGGGCGGCGTCAATATCGCTGTAGAAACTGTGCGTGACAACCTGCCACGCGTCTTAGAATTGGTTCACGACGCCTTGCGTCAACCTGCATTTAATGAAGCGGAATTTACCCAATTAGTAAATGCACAATTAGCGCAACTGGAAGAATCCAACAAAGATCCACAAGCTTTGGCCGTTGATGCTGTACGCAAGGCAAACAATAGCTGGCCAGCGGGTGATCCACGTCACTATCAAAGTCTTGCAGAGAAGATTGCGGCCTTAAAAACCGTCAAATTAGCTGATGTGCAAACGTTCTGGAAAGATTTTTACGGTATCAATCAAGCGAATCAGGCGCAAGTTGCGGTGGTGGGTGAGTTCGATGCAAATACCTTCAAAACACAATTGGAGTCCGCGTTTGGTGCGTGGAAGGCGGGGCATGATTTCCAACGTTTGAACAAAGTCTATCAAGCAACCACGGCTCAAGACTTACATATTGCAACACCAGACAAGGCAAATGCTTTCTTCTTTGCCAGTGTGAATTTGCCAACTGGAGCACAACATCCTGATTATCCTGCGCTGGTGATGGCGAATTATCTGCTGGGTGGCAACGTGAATTCCCGTATCTTTAATCGAATTCGGCAAAAAGACGGCATTAGTTATGGCGGTGGTTCATCCTATTCTGCTTCCTATCTGGATGAAGTCGGTAGTTTCGCTGCCTATGCCATTTACGCGCCTCAAAATCGTGAAAAACTGGAAATTGGCATGCGTGAAGAAATTAACAAAGCAGCCAAAGATGGTTTCACGCCAGCAGAACTAGAAGATGGTAAAAAAAGCTACTTGCAAGAACGTCAGCTTGAACGTAGTCAGGACAACCTCTTGGCACAACATTTAGCTGAAAATCTGTTCCTGGGCTTAAATATGCAGCACAGCACTGAGATAGAGAAGAAAGTCGCAGCGCTGTCTGCTGCCGATCTCAGAACCGCGCTGCAAAAATATCTGGCATACGAAAAGTTGGTACGAGTGTTTGCTGGAGATTTCAAATAAGTTAATGATTAATCAGCAATTTATTTACTTATTAACAATTATTAGTAATTATTAATAATTAAAAGATTAACCATCGATTCAGGATGGTCAACTTAGCCCGAACAAAAATGCCCCTCGGAAATGACTCTGAGGGGCATTTTTTTATGCTGTAGGAGACAAATAGCAAAAGATTTTGCAAGTTCTAACGTTCTGTTTAACAAAATGCTTTAAGATCAGACACTGATTTTGTCACCTGTTTTTGTTACCTGTTTTTGCGCTGAAATTTCTTACATGTAATTTGAACAAGAATGAGTGGCATCGTATATACGCTTTGTTCTCGAATTTTCTGCGTCACTCGCCCCCTACCCCTGATGATGCGTTTTTATACTCGCCCCCTCTTCAATTGGAAAATTGTTGCTTTACTTTGCCTGAATATCAGCCTTAATTTCAGCCTTAATTTCAGCCTGAATATAGGTCTGAGTGTCGGCTTAAGTAGCGTTACGGCGCAGGCTTGGGCAGCAGATTTGACCGTCGTGACCGAGAATTTGCCACCGCTTAATTATGAGCTTAACGGTGCCGCTACCGGGTATGCAACCGAATTACTAGAAGCAGTCCTTCAAACGGCAAATATCAAAACAAACGTTTCCGTACTCCCTTGGGCGCGCGCCTATCAAATGACGCTGACCCAGCCCAACACGCTTCTGTTTTCAACGACCAGAACGCAAGAACGGGAAGACTTGTTTGAATGGATAGGTCCGATCAGTTCTCGTCAGATTTACTTATATAAGCTCAAAAGCCGCACCGATATACAGGTAAAGACAATTGCAGACTGTAGTCGCTACAAAATTGGTCTGGTGCGTGAGATGGCGTCGGCCAAAGAGTTTTTTAAAAATAGCGCGATCCGGGAAGAGAACGTTGATTACGCGCCCACAGCCGAATCAAATACGAAGAAATTACTATTAGGACGGACTGATCTCATCGTATCGCAAGATTGGGGCGCCGCCTTCGAGATGAAAATTCTCAATCGGCACCCCAACGAATTGGAAGCGGTTTTATTATTAGACGCCAAAAATAGTTATTATTTTGCAATGAATAAGCAAAGTGATCCGGCATTGATACAAAAAATACGTAATGCTTTTGAGAAAGTACAACAATCAGGGTTGCCTGAAAGACTCAAGAACAAATACATGCGCTAAACTCGTTGGTGATTTTATTTCCCCAGAAAAATAATGCGCTTATTTCGTTATTTGTTGATTGCTGTATCGATTTTTGGCACGCATGCAACTGCAATGTCGGAGGAGCATGATCGATTACATCTCGCTTCGCTAGAATGGGCGCCTTATGTAAGTCAATTAATGCCGGATGAAGGATTGGTCTCAGCAATCGTCAAAGCCGCAGCCAAAGAAAGCCAGTTACCGGTCACTATTTCGTATTTCCCCTGGAGTCGTGCTGTGCAGGCTGGCTTAGATGAAGAAGATTTTGCTGGCTACTTTCCTGCGTTTTACCTCAAAGAGCGCGAGAAAACATGTTACTTTTCAAACTCTTTAGGTAATAGCACCGTGGGATTTGCGTCATTAAAAGACGCCCACTTTGATTGGCAAAATCTGCTCGATCTACACGCCTATAAAATTGGTCTGGTACATGACTATGCGAATGGCGAGGCATTTGATGCGCTGGTAAAAAAGCATGTGCTAAGAACCGATTCTGCGCCGTCAGACATCAGCAATCTGCGAAAATTATTGGCTGGCCGGGTAGACGTGATTGTCATCGATAAAAACGTACTGCGTCAGTTACTCATTACCGATAGCAGCCTGGGAAAAGAAAAACAGAACATCATCTTTCACCCAAAAGAATTAACGAACTTTACGATGCATATTTGCTTTCAACGAAATCCACGTGGTTTGCGTTTGCAAAAAGCGTTCAATGCGGGTCTCAATTCAGTCAAAATCAAACAGTTTGAAAACCAGTATTTTGCGCAGTTACCAGCAGTTAATGTGCCTGGAAGTGTGCCTGGAAATGTGGCGCACTGATTCCTCACTCGGATCTCAAACCCGTTTGTCCAATTTGCTAAAAATGATGCTTGAACGTCACATGTAATGTACGTGCTTGATCGAGGGTTGCGCCGCCATTCCCATTATTGAGAATTAAGGTTCGGTTCATCAAATTTTTAATGCCCGCCACGACCGACCAAGTTTGATTCCGGTAGCCTGCTGCGATATCTATCCTGGTATTCGATGGCTGTTACTCGTTCCCATAACCCAGCCCAAAATCACCTAAAAAAATGCGCGATTGCGTTCGCACTCCACCACCAAACCATGTTTCGTGACCTACATTGCCATTCAGTACATACGTACCCCAAAAGCTTAGCTTATGCTTTGGCGGCAACACATTTACTAACTGAGAAACCGTCTGTTGACCCGGCAACCAAGCGTCCGTATAGGAATATGAAGTCCGAATGTTGAAGTGCTGCGTCAGGTTGCCTGAAAGCTCAAGTTCCATACCTTGACTAACTTGACCACCAGAACCAACGATGGGATCAATATTGTCTCCATGAATAAAATTCTGCGCAGCAACACTCTTTTGATTTATATGGAATAGTGATCCCGTCAGAGCAACTGCTTTATTCAAAAACAAAGCCTTGAATCCGAGTTCTCCCTGCACAATTTTTCCTGATGGAATTTGTGTTTGTATACCATAGTCGTCTGGAAGATAACTTGGAATAAATGCCTCTGAGTAACTACTATATAGAGATAAATTTGGGGTCGCCTGATATAGAACGCCTAGTGCGGGTAGCCAATGCCGAAAACTAACACCCCCATCACTGAAGTTGATCTCCCGTATTCCAACGAAAGCATTCCACGCACCCCACTTCAACCGATCCATCACCAGCTTACCAGATTCAATGGTTTCGTAAGGAGCAGCTACAAACGTGTAAGCCCCACCTAAATATGTTGATATATCCAGATGCGCATTCGTTTGCAAATTAGCGCTATACAATTTACCACTGTTAATAGTAACGTTCTGAATTCGGTCAATATGATCGTATGCGACCAATAGCGTATGGTGGACTGGTCCCGTATCAAACTCACCTCGTAGTTCGAGCCTTTTTGTCAATAGCCTCACCTCAACGGGGTCAGACTCTACATATTCTACGATATTAGGAAAAGTATATAAATCCGCTGGAAGTGTGTCAGTCACATTAAAAAAGCCGGCAATAATATTATTGATCCACGTTTTTTGATTTTGATAATCGCGAGTTCAATTTTGAAGTGCAAGCGTATTTTTGAAGAATACCTGATTGGGTGTAAGGTATCCTAACCTTTTTCTTGGTCGATTATTCAGTCTATTCATGGCGTGATCAATCTCCTGTTGTGTA
>NZ_JBMPPH010000028.1:0-54134 GCF_049340285.1 Undibacterium sp. SXout20W
TTGGGTGAGATGTGTGTAGTTCATTATGCAATTTCGACTGGCCGGTCAAAAAGGCACAAATGCTATCGCATCTTGCCCTCATTAACCGGTACCGTTCATAAATTGCACTTCATCCTAGAATTCGCCTCTTATTGATTTTCATAAGCGACAAATTTTACTTGCCGCTTTTTTTTCGGGAATATATAGATGTAAGTAAATGTAAGTTAATAATTTGACTCGTCGATCATCTTGATATCACTAGTTGACTTTTTTTGCTGAATGACTTGAAAGAGAATTGAAAAAAATATGAAAATTTAAATGCTATTTAATGCTGATTTAAAAAAGCTGATTAATAAGTGCTTAACTCAAATTTTTAATTCATTTAACTTCTACAATCAGATAGTTTTCCGATCAGTTTGATGTTCTAAAGTGACATTTAACCGTATTTGAAATCATGAAAATATCAAAGTGGTATTTGAAATTGAGAGGGGGCGATATTTTATTTTTTAAATAAAATATCAATGTAGCGTCATTGTTTTTGCCATCCATAATTGATGAAAATAAGAAGGTGGTATTGCATTCTATTGAAAAAAATATTTCATTATTGAATGATGGGAAAACCCGAATAAGTTCCAAAGTTTAATAAAAATCTGCGCTATGTTTTTCCGAAAAAATATTAATTGTTACAAAGATTATTCTTTCGTGGTTGTTACCGTTCGGCGTTGCCCATGTTTTTGGAATGCTTAATACAGTATAAAAAGTGATTGTGATTGCTTGCCAAAGAGGACATTTAGTCATTGTAATGACGTATTTAATTTAAATTGTGCTTATTTTCGACAAAGTACGTTACTTAATGACATATTCTCAGTGACGCAAAATGAGTCGACAATTCCTCTAAACTGCGGAATTTAGATGTCTAATATATTTGAATAAATATAGGAATTTAAAAAGTGGTTGAACCAGTGGAGACCTGAGGGTTTTGTTTCAATCGTCGTCGTTAAATTTATCGAGTGGCTTTTCTCTTTAATTCGTCATAATGTTGACCTCGCTAAATACAGCGATTTTTTAATAAAAAAATAGTTTTTGGGGGATGAATGAATAAGTACTGGGGTTGCTGCCTGTTGCAGATGTTGTTAATTACAGCTGGTCAAGCGGAAGCGGAAGAGGGGCAGTTAAGCCTGGAGAGGTTATTTCACCCTACTAAAAAAGAAAAATTTGCACCGCCACCTCTCACGCGCCTCTCTTGGGATGCGCAAAATCGCTTGATCGAAACGCAGATACACGAAGGTGAAGTACAACTGTTTGTGATTGATCCTAAGACATGGGATAAACAAGCTCTAAAAGCCGACACACAGATACTGAATTTATTGAAAAACGCTGGTATTCCGTCCCCACAGGCGCTGAGTCTTGCAGAGAAACTAGGCGCACAAGTAAAGCCTGAGTTAAGCACCTATTTGTTTACCTTTAAGAAAGATCTTTGGCTACTCGATTTAAAAGAGAACCAGGTCCGCGAACTGACCCACACACCAGATGAAAGCAAAGATGAAGCACTGCTGTCGCCCGATGCTAAATCAGTCGCGTATCTCAAAGGGAATGACCTCTACGTCACTAATATAGCCACGGCAACGGAGAAACGTTTAACGACCGGTGGAACTGACACTAATCTGAATGGTCGTTTGGATTGGGTGTATATGGAAGAAATTTATGGCCGAGGGGTATTGCGTGCTTTTTGGTGGGCGCCTGATTCAGGTAGATTGGCATTCCTCAATTTTGACGAGAGTAAAGTCCCTGTTTACACGTTAAGCGGCGATCACTCGCAGCCTCAACAAACAGAGCGTACCCATTATCCCAAAGCAGGCGATCCCAACCCTATTGTTAAGTTAGGGGTGGTTGATCTGAATGGAAAGCTAAATTGGACAGAGAATCCATATCAAGGTAAAGAAACGCTCATTGTACAAGTCGGTTGGACCCCAGATGGCCAATTGCTTTTAGCGTGGCAAGACAGGGTGCAAACGTGGCTGGATTTACGCCTTTATGATCAGGCAATGCAGCAGAGCAAAGTGATGGTGCATGAGAGCAGTCCTGCCTGGACGGAGCGATTACCATTTCCTATATTTTTAAAAGACGGTGGATTTATCTGGGAGTCAGATCGTACCGGTCACCGCCATTTTTATCATTATGATAAAAATTATCTCTTGCAAGGCGCCATTACCAAGGGGAATTGGGACGTGCGTAGTGCCTACGGGGTCGATGAGGACCATGGGCGGATTCTGTTTTCCGCTGACGAACGAAATCCGATTGGTAACGATGCTTACGCAGTGAATTTAGATGGTAGTGACTTACATCGTTTAACGACAGAGTCTGGTACACATTCAGTGCGTTGGAACAGTAATTTCACGCGGTTTATTGATAGCTGGAGCAGTTTGAAACAAACGCCCCGTCAGGCACTTTTTGATGATAGCGGTAGCCAGTTGAAATTAATTGATGACGCTGGAATGCCTGCCAATCTGAAAGCGTTGCAGTTAGCGACGGTCAAGCAGCAACAGATCATGTCGCGGGATGGTTTCCCGTTAGAGAGTTTGCTGTACTTGCCACCCAACTTTGATGCGCAGAAAAAATATCCGGTATATCAGCACCTTTACGCGGGCCCGATGGCGCCAACGGTCATAGATCGTTGGAGCAATGATTTGTACTTTCATTTCTTAGCACAACAAGGTTATATCGTGTGGATTTTAGATAACCGCAGTGCGAGTAATAAAGGATTGGCTAGCGCATGGCCAATTCACAAGAAACTAGGGCAACTAGAATTGCAAGATCAGTTAGACGGACTTGCATGGCTGCGGCAACAGGGTTGGGCTGATATGGACAGAGTCTCGCTCGATGGTTGGAGTTATGGCGGTTATTTTACCTCATATGCGCTGACCCATAGTGATGCATGGAAAATCGGATTTGTCGGTGCCCCAGTCACTGATTGGCGTCTGTACGATAGCGTTTATACTGAACGCTATATGGGGTTACCTAAAAATAATCCGGATGGTTACGACAATAGTAGCGTTCAAAAAGCAGCAAAGAATTTGCACGGCAAAATTTTATTGATGCATGGCACGATGGATGACAATGTACATCCACAAAATACCATCATGCTGATCGATGAGTTGATCAAAGCTGGTAAAGATTATAGTTTGCAGCTATATCCCGGGCAGGCGCACGGGCCGCGTGGGGATTGGATGATTTGGTCTTTGCAAAAAAATAAGTGGGAATTTTTAAAAAATAATCTTTAAAAACGCCAGCAAACTTGCAGTAGCACATAGGTTGAATAATGTAAGTTAGCGCTGTAATGTGTTTTACAGCGAAAGTCGGATTGCAGACGTCCTACATTAAGCCGTGATTTCCGCATGTTTTTAGCGTAAATCACGGGTCTTTCATTCTCTTTGAGTGACATCCTTCCACATGCTGAAAGCTGCGCACTTTTCACCTGTGTGAGGAAAGTAGAAAAAATTAGCCGTGGCCTGTTCCCATAAATGGAAAAAAACGATCATGCGTCAAAAAGGAAGGTTTTGAGCAAACCTAAGGCCACGCCGTCTTGACCGACGATATCGTTCGAATTGCATAAAAAGAACGATTCTAAAGCAGAAGATTGTTGAATCTCAACGTCGTTGACGTGGTGAAACCCCATGCTCCATCCAGTAAAAGACCGATTTTCGATGGTATCGGTTAACAATAAATGAATATCATTGTGGCGTGAATCTCGGCAAATATACTTATAGGTTAGGTGAACCGCTTCGGATTCGCCTTCAAGTACCTGCAAAAATCGTCGATGTGAACAGAGGAGCATCCCTGTAACATCGTTTTTGACATTATTTGCAATTGCAATTTGATGAATATCTTTAAGTACTGATTCATCGTTGCCACTGAGAGTGCTGAAGTAGATCAGGTGAATTAGGCTCATGATGGTGTCGATGTGACGTGTATCAGGGGAAATATTTCTACCAATACACAGACTATACCAACAACATGAACAAAAAAATATGATTGAGCCTATGTTGATCTCAGTCAATCACTCACTTCATCCCTTGCCAGCGTGGCGTCAGTTGATGCGGAACGGCAAACATATCGAGTACACGGCCAACTGTATGGTCGACCATTTCTGAGATGGATTGTGGGCGCTGATAAAAGCCCGGTAAGGGTGGGAAAATGATGCCACCCATTTCAGTCACTGACGTCATGTTGCGTAAATGCGCCAGATTGAATGGCGTTTCGCGTACCATCAGAACTAAGCGCCTTCGTTCTTTTAAAACCACGTCCGCCGCACGGGTGATCAGGTTGTCTGACATGCCGTGCGCCACCGAGGCCAGTGTTTTCATCGAGCAAGGTGCGATGATCATCCCGTCCGATAAAAAAGAGCCACTGGCGATACTGGCGCCGACATCTCTCACGTTGTGTACCACGTCAGCCAAGGCCTCAACATCTTTGCGCTTAAAATCCATTTCCTGATGCAAATTCAGAACCCCCGCCTCAGAAACCATGAGGTGGGTCTCAATGTCAGGTAAATCACGTAACACTTCCAGCAATCGCACGCCATAAACGGATCCTGTCGCGCCAGTAATGGCGATGATCAGGCGTTTTGGTGAGGTGTGAGGCTGCTGTGTCATGTGTATTATTAGTCTTTCAGCAACGTGAGCAATTCGCCACTTTCAAACATTTCGTTCATGATGTCAGAACCACCGATGAATTCACCTTTGACGTACAGCTGAGGAATCGTTGGCCAGTTGGAAAAATCTTTAATCCCCTGGCGAACTTCCGGATCTTCCAGAACGTTGATCGTGACCAGGCTTTGAACGCCGCATGCTTTCAAGACTTGCACGGCACGTCCAGAAAAGCCACATTGTGGGAATTGGGCAGTTCCTTTCATGAACAGCACAACAGGGTTTTGGGTAACAGTTTCTTTGATCCAGCTTTGAACGTCGCTCATGGCACTCTTCCTTATAAAACGAATCCCACCATTATAGTGGAAAGCCTACATCGATGTGCTTACCCTTGAAATGCGCAAGCAAGATCAACATGAATGGGACCTAAAATTGCATTAATATTATCATTGTAATAAGCGCCCGATGAAGTACAAATAGAGGCCAAAACAGTGGTACATTAATTGACTGTGTAACGCGATCCGGATTCACCAAAAACATGCTCCAAGATAGGGGCAGAATTGCCTCGGAGACATCAATGCAACATCAGGTACATGATTCTGCGCAGAATGCATCGGCGCAACAGCTGGCCGTCGGCATGTCACCCATGTCACCCGTGAACGATGAACGGATACAGATTTTACAGGCACACGAACGATCAGCATCCTACGGGGTTTTACGTGATGCCAGACCTGAATATCAGCCGGCCAACAAGCAAGAATTTTCTGTTTTGTTAGAGCAAAATCGCTTACTCCATAGCCATGCAGTGCCGGTTATGGAAAATCTCTACGAACAGATCATCAATACACATCACATGATTGTGCTGACGGATACCCAAGGGCAAATTTTGCATACCTTGGGTGATGCGGATTTTTTGGCAAAAGCAGATCAGGTAGCACTTAGCCCCGGTGTCGCCTGGTCAGAACAAAGCAAAGGCACCAATGCGATTGGCACTGCCATTGCCAGTGCTAGTCCAACGGTAGTGCATGCTGACCAGCATTACATGAACGCGAATCGTTTTTTAACGTGCTCGGCAGCGCCTATTTTTGATGCCAGAGGGAAAATGATCGGCGTTCTTGATGTGACCGGCGATCAACATCATTTTCAACGCCATACGTTGGCCTTGGTGCGGATGTCGGCGCAAATGATAGAAAATCAGTTGTTTAACGAGGCGTTTCGCGGCGCGATAAAATTGCATTTTCATAGCCGTCCGGAATTTTTAGGTACCTTGATGGAGGGTATTGCCTGCTTTACACCTGACGGACGGTTTATCTCTGCGAGCCGTAGCGGTTTGTTTCAAATTGGCTTGTCGGCGGCCGCATTGCAAGCACACACCTTCAGCTCCTTATTTGGGATGCCAATTTCTGCTTGTATTGATCATCACAGGACCGCTGCACCAGGCTTATTGCAGTTGTGTTTGCATAATGGCGTAAAGGTCTATGTGAAATGTAGTGATATCCGCCCTACGCCTGTAGCCTTTCAGCATGCATTGCAGAATGTCAGAATCACATTGCCTCAACCCGAGCAAAAATCTCATCAACGCTTATCGAGCTTGAATTACCTAAACACCGGTGACTTACAAGTCGAACGTAGTATTGAAAAACTGCGCAAAGTAATGGGGCGCGGCATTTCAATTTTAATTACGGGCGAAACGGGAACTGGTAAAGAGTTACTTGCGCAAGCCATACACAATGATTCTCCACGTCATGCGGCACCGTTTGTGGCACTCAATTGTGCGTCGATTCCTGAGACCTTAATCGAATCGGAGTTATTTGGTTACGAGGAGGGTGCTTTTACGGGTGCGCGTAAAAAAGGCAACGTCGGAAAAATTTTACAAGCCAACGGCGGTACCTTGTTCTTAGATGAAATTGGTGACATGCCTTTCAGTCTGCAAGCGCGCTTATTACGCGTATTGCAGGAGCGCATGGTCACGCCTTTGGGGAGCAGCAAATCGATACCCGTCAATGTGGATGTGATTTGCGCCACTAACCGTAACTTGCGCGATATGATTTCACGCGGTGAATTCAGGGATGACCTCTATTATCGTTTGAACGGCTTGGTGGTTCGCCTGCCGGCGCTGCGCGAACGCAGTAATCTCGATATTGTCGTGGATAAAATCTTACAGGCTGAAAGCAATGGCTTTGCCTATGCTATCCATCCCGAGGTATTAGAATTGTTCCGGGCACATCATTGGCCAGGCAATTTCCGTCAACTGAGTAATTTGCTGCGGACAGCAATACTGATGGCGGGCGATGAGCGCGAAATTCGCGCTGAACATTTGCCAGATGATTTTCTGGAAGATATTGCTGAATCAACTTCTGCTAAACCAAGCTCGCCGACACGTGCGGCTAGTGCCACATCGACCATGGATGAAATTGAACACGATGTGATTCAGCAAGCATTGGCTGCGCACGATGGAAATGTCTCTGCCGCAGCACGTGCGCTAGGCGTGTCGCGTAATACGATTTATCGTAAAAAGCTGAATTAATTAACCAAGCTCTGTAGTTTGTAATTGCCTATATTCGCTATCGGTGAATAGACGTGAGCGCGTCAAAAATCGTTTACCAGATCCGTTATCTAAAGAAAACATACCACCCATGCCATCAACTAAATCAATGATCAGTTGTGTGTGCTTCCAGTATTCAAATTGTTCAGGGCTCATATAAAACGGCGCACCGTTAATGTCGCCTAAAAGGATATCGTGGTCACTGATTTGAAAATCACTTTGCGCGTAACACAGCGGGGCACTGCCATCGCAGCAACCCCCGGACTGGAAAAATAATAGCGCGCCATGTTGCGTCTGCAATTTTTGCAGAAACGCAATGGCCTCTGGCGTTCCGAGGACACGTGGTAATTCAGGATGCAATACAGGTTGTGTCATGGTGCATTCCATCATAAAAAATTTAAAATACGATCCGTCAACTTACAATCACGATGCGCAATTGTGGCGCGATTCATCGATTTCAAGGAGGCATACAGGCACTGGAGCGTTACCAGATAACGGCCGATGCCAGAGTGATGTGGCGGGTTCTTCGAACAAAAATTGATCAGAAAAATTGATCAGAACGCCGCGCCAAACCCAATCATCGCCGTCCTCCGCGAAGGCGGAGGGTTCAGCGACGCACCAGTTCCTTTGATATCAAAGAAAAAATGCCAGACTGCAGCGAACTATCACTGACGTCTGGCTCACTATCGGATTAGAAGAATCCAAGCGCATTGGGGCTATAACTGACCAACAGATTTTTAGTTTGTTGATAGTGATCGAGCATCATTTTATGATTTTCACGGCCGATACCAGACTGTTTATATCCACCGAACGCAGCATGTGCCGGATACAAGTGATAGCAGTTAGTCCATACACGTCCTGCTTGGATGCCACGACCTACGCGGAACGCACGAGAACCATCGCGAGTCCAGACGCCGGCGCCAAGACCGTACAAGGTATCGTTGGCAATGGCTAAAGCTTCTGCTTCGTCTTTGAAAGTTGTCACAGAGACGACCGGGCCAAAGATTTCTTCTTGGAAGATGCGCATTTTATTGTGACCTTTGAAAATTGTTGGCTGCACGTAGAAGCCACTTTCCAGGTCGCCGTCCATCGCTTTGCGCGTACCACCAATCAGCACTTCGGCACCCTCTTGTTTGCCGATATCCAGATAGGATAATATTTTTTCCAGTTGTTCTTGTGAGGCTTGTGCACCGATCATCGTGTTGGCGTCGAGTGGACTGCCTTGCTTGATCGCAGCGACGCGCTTGATGGCACGTTCAATGAAGCGCTCGTAGATGGATTCCTGAATCAAGACGCGAGAAGGGCAGGTGCAGACTTCACCTTGGTTGAGCGCGAACATCGCAAAACCTTCCAGACATTTGTCAAAGAAAGCATCGTCTTTATCCATCACATCTTCAAAGAAAATATTGGGCGACTTACCACCTAATTCTAGCGTGACAGGGATCAGATTTTGTGCAGCGTATTGCATGATTAAACGACCAGTTCCGGTTTCGCCGGTAAAGGCAATTTTGGCGATGCGTTTGCTGGACGCTAATGGTTTTCCTGCTTCTAAACCAAAACCATTGACGACGTTGATAACGCCTGCTGGCAGAAGGTCATGAATCAGTTCGATCAGCACCATGATCGATGCCGGTGTTTGTTCCGCCGGTTTGAGTACCACACAATTGCCAGCGGCGAGGGCTGGAGCGAGTTTCCAGACTGCCATCAGAATAGGGAAATTCCACGGGATAATCTGACCAACGACGCCTAATGGTTCCTGAATATGATAGGCAAAAGTTGTTTCATCAATCTGCGATACCGCGCCTTCCTGAGCGCGTATACATCCCGCAAAATAGCGGAAATGGTCAATCGCCAATGGAATATCGGCAGCCATCGTTTCGCGGATCGGTTTGCCGTTATCGATCGTTTCTGCGGTCGCCAACAAACTCAGATTCGCTTCCATGCGGTCTGCAATTTTATTGAGAATAATTGCGCGATCTGCAGCAGAGGTCGTTCCCCACGCGGCTTTCGCAGCATGCGCCGCATCCAATGCCAGCTCAACGTCTTCTGCGGTTGAACGTGCTATTTCACAAAATGGCTTACCAATAATCGGACTGATATTGGCGAAGTAAGCGCCATTGACTGGCGGCACGAATTTGCCACCAATAAAGTTGTCGTAACGGCTTTTGAATGGATTGCTGATGCCCAGTTTGCTGATGTCGGCCATATTCATGGTTTTGTCTCCGTAAGAATAATTGTGGTTGGTTCAGGTGCTATTGCACAAGTGGGTAAATAGCAATCGCCATGCCATCATGATGTTGCACTGCGTTATACGGGACAAACATTGCGCTTGTGAGGGTAGGCGCTCAGATAGGTCTGCGCCAATTGGTGAACACTGTCACAGGCGTGAACAGGGGTACATCAAACTGTTGCAAATTGGGACAGTCATGAACAACTTTGAACATTGTATTGATACATAAAAAAACCGGAGCCCAGGCTCCGGTTTTTATCAGCGGTAGTAAGGCTGTATTCAGCCTCGCAGCTTGGCAAATGCTGCCGCCATTGCATTTCCAGCTGGAGCAGCTGCTGGCGCTTGTGAACGATGTTGATTGAGACGTTTAGCATCATTACGATCACCACGTTGTTCTGGCTTACTGCCGGGTTGCGGTGCAGAATCAGTCAGGCGCATCGTCAGGGCGATCCGTTGACGTTTGACATCCACTTCGAGTACTTTTACTTTGACGACCTGACCCGCTTTGACGACGGTGTGAGGGTCTTTTACGAAAGTATTCGACAGAGCAGAGATATGCACCAGACCGTCCTGATGAACGCCGATATCAACGAAGGCACCGAAGGCGGCAACGTTCGTCACGACACCTTCTAAAATCATGTCCGGACGCAAATCTTTGATTTCTTCAACACCTTCTTTAAAAGTTGCTGTCGTAAATTCAGGACGTGGATCGCGACCTGGCTTTTCCAGCTCTTTGATGATGTCGGTAATCGTTGGTACGCCGAATTTTTCATCCGCATATTTTGCCGGATTTAAAGACTTTAACAAACCGCTGTCGCCAATGACACCTTTGACATCTTTCTTGATGTCAGCCAGAATTTTTTCTACGAGCGGATACGATTCAGGGTGGACCGCAGACGCGTCAAGAGGATTCGTGCCGTTCATGACGCGTAGAAAGCCCGCTGCTTGTTCAAAGGTCTTGTCACCAAGGCGTGGAACAGAACGCAAATCGGCACGTGAACTGAACATTCCCTTGGCATCACGGAAATTAACGATACTTTGCGCGACGCTGGAAGACAGGCCGGAAACCCTTGCCAATAAAGGCGCTGAGGCGGTGTTCACGTCCACACCCACTGCATTCACGCAATCCTCAACCACGGCATCCAAAGAACGCGCCAATTGGCTTTGACTCACGTCATGTTGATATTGGCCGACACCGATGGATTTGGGGTCGATCTTGACGAGTTCTGCCAACGGATCTTGCAAGCGACGTGCAATCGATACTGCACCGCGGATCGAGACGTCGAGGTCAGGTAATTCTTTAGAAGCAAATTCAGAAGCAGAATACACCGACGCACCTGCTTCAGAAACGACGATCTTAGTTAGTTTCAACTCTGGTTTGAGTTTGATCAGGTCTTGCGCCAGTTTGTCGGTTTCGCGTGATGCCGTGCCGTTGCCGATCGAAATCAACGAGACATTATGTTTGGCGGCGAGCTGCGCCAAGACATGCAAAGAGCCATCCCAGTCATTGCGTGGTTGATGTGGATAAATCGTGGCGTGTTCCATCACTTTGCCGGTGGCATCGACAATCGCGACTTTGACGCCAGTACGCAGACCAGGATCGAGACCCATAGTTGCGCGTGGGCCCGCCGGTGCTGCCAACAACAAGTCTTTCAGATTGCGCGCAAAGACGTTGATCGCTTCGATCTCAGACTGTTCACGCAATTTGCCCATCAATTCGGTATCGAGATGCATGAACACTTTTACGCGCCATGCCCAGCGTACTGTGTCGACCAACCATTTGTCGGCAGGGCGATCTTTTTGGCTGACGCCAAAGTGCGCGGCAATACGACTTTCGCAGGGATTTAATGGCGAAGCCCAGGTTGGTTTTTCTTCTTCGCTGTCAAGACGCAAAGTGACTGTCAGCATTTCTTCGCGACGGCCGCGGAACAAGGCCAGCGCGCGGTGTGATGGGATCGTGCCCAGGGTTTCTGAGTAGTCAAAATAATCGGCAAATTTTTCACCAGCTTCTTCTTTGCCTGGTACCACTTTGGATTCGACCACGCCATGGTCATTCAGATACTCACGCAGCGCTTGCAATAGCGTTGCATCTTCGGCAAAGCGTTCCATCAAAATCTGGCGTGCACCGTCAAGCGCGGCTTTGGTGTCTGGTACGCCGGGATTGTCGCCGTTGTCCGTCGTGAAGGCTGGCTTTAAATACGCAGTTGCTTCGGCTTCCGGATTCAATAATGGATTGCCCAGCAACGCATCGGCGAGTGGCAACAAACCAGCTTCTACAGCGATTTGCGCCTTAGTGCGGCGCTTAGGTTTGTATGGCAGGTATAAATCTTCGAGACGCGTTTTGTCTTCGGCGTGGGTAATCGCATCCAGCAACACTGGCGTCATTTTGCCCTGTTCTTCAATCGACTCGATAATCGCAGCACGGCGGTCTTCCAGTTCTCTCAGGTAACGCAAACGTTCTTCGAGCAGACGTAATTGGATATCATCCAGACCACCCGTCACTTCTTTACGGTAACGGGCAATAAATGGTACGGTCGCACCCTCATCCAGCAAGGCAACAGCAGCGGCAACCTGAACTGGCTTGGCAGCGAGTTCTACGGCGAGTCTTTGTTCAATCGAAGGCAGCATAAGTCCAGACAATAAAAAGCAATCAAGGCGCAGATGATACGCAATTTGTACGAATGCGCCAGTCTTGACAGCGGCGCTGACTGGCGTTAGGAAGAAAAAATATTAAAGTTATAATAATTGGTATTTGATATATTTATATCGAATTAATGTCGAATTAATGTCGAATTAATATCGAATTGATATCAAATGCCATTGTGTTTATTTATTTTGGTTTAGCAGGCGCGTCGCAGCGCGTCGCCAGGCGACTATGCGATGTGGCAATCACATACTGCTGGAGCTTGCCCTCTTTTAATAATTGCTCCGAGGCCACTTTTTGTAAGGCTTTTACCTGACTGCGTGACATCCCGAGTTCGTCGCCTGAACATTCGGCCTCACCCAAAGCTTGTGGATCGATGCCAGTGATAGTGCCAAAAATAACCAAGGCCTCAAGATAATAGCCATAATTGCTGGCGTGGTAGTGATCAAAGGTCCAAAGATCTATTTGCTCCGCAGACTTTGCTTGATAAGGATTTGCCACTGCAATTCCATCATGAATAGCCTTAAGCCACGCTAATCCGACTGGCGCAACGGCGTGCAGATTTGATCCTTCTTTTAGTGCCTTTTCGTAACCAGTTTGAATATCTTGCGTCATTGTCTCTAACGAGCGCCCATACCAGGCACCGTTCGCTTGATAAATCAGGTCGGCTCTGGGCCAAGTTGCCACCAGATCGATTTGGACATGAGGATTTTTTTGACGTAGCAATTGCGTCATTTCCTTTACCGAGTCGACCAATAAGGTCGGATCGCCTGGGTGCTTGATATCTAAGGTGCTATAGCTCTGTAGAACCACCGTATCCCATGCCTGTTGCTGAAGCACCTCTGGCTTATGTTTTAAATGCCAGTCGATACCAATTCCAGGTTCTGTTTCCAGTGCGACGTCATACGTTAGTCCCATTTTGGTTGTAAATGATTTAAATAAGGCAGGTACACCGCCAAACCCGTTGTGGTTTAAATCATTGACCGTGTCAGCTCGATAAAACTGTACCTCAGACCCATAGCCGAAGGTGAAACTATTGCCGACAAATAGAATTTTCTCTGCCTTTGCCGACTGGAAAACTAATAACATTGAAATACAAATGAAGATTAAAAAGCGATGGAATTTTGAATTGAGTCTCATAGCTCGCCAGTGTCAGTTTGGTTAAAAATGCCAGGCTTCACTTTATATGAAAGAGATCGGCTGCTGAATGAGTAAATCGCCCTTTTGACGTATTACGTTCTGATCAAAGCGTAAGAAATTCGTCCTTTTCTTCAACAATATAGGTGCAACCGCGTTGTAATTAGGGTTACGTAGGATGGGCGGCTTGCACCCCCACCTGACGGATTTCTTCCTTAAGCAAATTTGCTAATGAAAAAAATAATTGACAAGAGGATTTTATTAAAATAAAGTACTCTACATCACAGAGTACTTTATTGGAGATATTATGATTACCCCTGAACAAGCACAAGTAATGATGAGCGAGATTAAACAAACTCAAGACAGAAGCAGAGAATTTACTGGTTACTGGCGTGCCGGTGTCTATATTCAGCTTTGGGGTTTTATTTGGTTCATTTGCTACCTTGGCAATTATTTACGCCCTGAATTGAGCGGCTGGATTTGGCTTGTTGGCGATAGTTGTGGGGTACTTGGATCAATTCTCATCGGTAAATTGCAATCTTCTTCAAAGCGAGAAGGCGAGGGTAAATTTTATCTGGCGCTGTCGGTTGTTGTGATATTTGGCGTGCTTGTTTCTAATTTGATCAAGGCTCCAGAAGCAATTGGTCTTTTTTGGAATTGTCTTTTCATGACGATTTATATGTTAGTTGGCGTGTGGGAGGGGAAACGATGGTTTTTGCTTGGCGCATCCGTGTTTGTATTGAGTGTGCTTTCTTATTGGGTGTTGTTTCCTTGGTTTAACCTCGCAATGGCAATTTTGGGCGGCGGAGGCCTCATGTTAGGTGGCACCTTGATGCGCTGTGCAGCGTGAACGTCGAAATCATCGAGAGAAAAAAATGGAAGATTTAGACGAAATCATTCACCAAAGTACGAGATTACGTGTCATGACCGCACTCCATTTATTGCCAGAAGATGAATGGATAGAATTTGTCCGGTTGAAGGCATTAACAGAGGCAAGTGATGGCAACTTAGGCGCACATCTCGATACACTTGCACGTGCGGGCTACGTAGAAATGGAAAAGCAGTTTGTCGGGAAAAAGCCGCAAACCCGCATCAGAACGACTGCTAACGGGCGAGGCGCGTATCGACGCCATGTAGCGCAATTACGATCGCTTTTAGATATGTAAGGCAGCGAACCCTGCACAATCAACTTAATCAAATTGATTAAGTTGATTAAGTTGATCAAATTAAGTATTTAAAAATGTTTAATTTGGAAACATCTAATTCAGATGATTTGGACACGAGTTTAAGGATAGCTGAAGAGCAAGCAATCGCAGGTCAAATGCGGTATGTAGCAAAAATTGGTCAGTTGCGAATATACTGAAAATGATCGTTACCACCTTACGAGGTAACTAGTACCGCTATTGCTTCAATGCACATGTCGCGGGTAATATGAATTGCAAATTCACTGTTGTATCAGGCCTATTGCTACGATAGCTCTGAACGTCAATCATATTGGTGGTCGAATTCGTTTAAATAAAGTGAGTAATTAATCATATGCCAGCGATCCAAGTGTTCTCTCCTCAAGATCAAGACGTTCCTGAAATTCTTTCGCTCTACAAAGCCGTTGCAGCAATAGAAGGTGGATTGGCTCGCAAACAAGATGAAATCAGCGAGGCATATGTTCAGCATAATTATTTCTCCAGTCGCGAACGAGGCGTATCCCTGATAGTGCGCGTGGACGGTGTTATTGCAGGTGAAATTCATTGCTATCGACCTGCGCCTGAAGTTTTTCTGCATGTACTGTCTGACCTCACCATTGCCGTTCATCCTCATTTTCAAAACCAGGGCGTTGGCAGGGTTCTATTTAAAAGTCTTCTTGACGAGGTCGAAAAAAATCATCCGACCATACTTCGAATAGAATTGATTGCCCGCGAAACCAATCAACGTGCAATCGAATTTTATAAGACGTTGGGATTTGTGATTGAAGGACGTATGGTGAATAGAATAAAAAGTGTTGGTTCGGGATTTGAAGCAGATATTCCAATGGCGTGGCTGCGAGCAGCTTGATGGCTTGCAGCGTAAAAATCTCTATTTTTAGAATCAACACCGTTCGTAATCAGAGCCCTATCCCATGGAAAAATTGACTTATCAAGTTGAAGAGCATTGTGGTGTTGACGAGTTCCGCTCATTATTAATTTCTTCAGGCCTTGCTAAGTACCGGCCAATTGATGATCTCCAGAGGTTGGAGTCAATGTTGAGAAATTCAAACCTGGTAGTAACGGCGCGATCTGATGGGGATTTAGTTGGGATTGCGAGAGCAGTTACTGATTTTTCGTTTTGTTGTTATCTATCGGATCTCGCAATTAGTAAAGACTGTCAAGGCAGAAGAATTGGTGCAAATTTGATTGCAACGGTCAAGTCAAGATTAGGGCCAGCTGTCAGTTTGATCTTAAGTTCCGTTCCTGAATCCGTTGGCTTTTATGAGTCAATTGGTATGACACCACTTCCAGACTGCTACAGAATCCGGCGTGAAATTTAGTAACTAAGACAGCAACGAAGACAGCAACCAATATTGAAACTAATGCCAGTGTATTTGAAACTGTTCAGGTACATCTGACGTCATATACCGATTTAGTTGATTAAAAACGTGATTTGCATTTGCCTCTATCTCTTGCCCAAAATTAAAGTTCGTCAATAGTTGAATTCCATTCGTCATATCAAGTATTCCTGGTTGTAGCTGAAGTTGTGCGTTGAGCCGAGTGATGGAAAGCGGTGTGAGAAACGCATTGAGCAAGTCTTCAGGACTAAAATAATGGTCTTTTTGCGCCGGCGCCGCCAATTTAAAACCGACGTGGAATTTCCGTTTAAGGGCTATCCAACTCACCTCTAATACGCGATATAGCGACATACAATTAACCCTTTTAGACGACACGTCTTTGGAGAAGTGGATCTGATATGGGGAATTGATGAAGAAAAAACAAGTGATAATTTTTATAAACAAAGAGGGTGTGTTGCGCACAATCACAATGCGCAATACACCCTCTTTTTTCACTGATCGGTTCAGCCTATGTAATTTCCGTATTAACGTGACTTTTTAGGATGAGTCTGAAGTTACGGATGTAGATTTTTAAACCTCAATCACGAATTTCTAATGCCCGGTTCAAGCTGAGAGCAGCTAATGAGCAGGCTGCACCCGACAGTAAGTACAAGCTAACGTACTCTAATCCGAAATGTGATGACAAACCTAATGCCACCAACGGCGCAAAACCCGCCCCCACCAACCATGCCAGATCTGAGGTCAAAGCAGCCCCAGTGTAGCGGTACTTGGTCGCAAAATTCGCTGTCACTGCGCCAGCGGCTTGGCCATAGGAGAGTCCAAGCAAAATGAAGCCCAGGAGGATGAATAGATTTTGTCCTGTTTCGCCACCGTCAAGCAGTGTCGGTACAAATCCGCTCAAGACAGCAATCATTAAAGCAAGTGTGCCTAAGGTATTGCGTCGACCAAAGCGATCTGCAATCACCCCGGAAGCGACAACGGCTAAGGCCATCAACGCTGCGCCACCTACTTGAATGTACAGGAAGTTGCTCAAGGAGCGCGGAGAATACAAAGTAATCCATGACAACGGAAATACCGTTACTAAATGGAATAAAGCGTAACTTGCCAAGGCTGCCAGAGCGCCAATAAGTACATTTCGTCCTTGGGATGTCACAAGTTCAGTGACTTTGGTGGGTTCTAATTCGCGTTCGTCAAGCAAACGGGCATATTCGTTGGTCGATACCAGGCGTAAGCGCGCAAACAGTGCCACGACGTTAATTGCAAAAGCAACATAGAACGGAAAGCGCCAACCCCACTCCAGAAAATCTTCCGGCGTCGTGTTTGAGATCAGGTAGGCAAAGATGCTGCCTGCAATCATGAACCCAAACGGTGCGCCAAGCTGCCCTAACATCGCATACCAGCCACGCTTGTTTTGCGGCGCGTTTAAAGCCAGTAACGAAGGCAAACCGTCCCATGCCCCACCTAAAGCGATACCTTGTCCGACCCGTAAAACTGAAAGCAGTAGAATTGCGGTGGCACCTAAATGATTGTATGTCGGCAAAAAAGCAATGCCGGCAGTAGAAAAGCCTAACAAGACCAGCGCCATGGTCAATTTTGCCTCTCGTCCAAGGTGATGCTGGATGGTCATAAAAATAACCGTACCAAAAGGCCTTGCAAGAAACGCGAAAGAAAATATAGTGAATGCGTACAACGTCCCTTCAAGGCGCGGTACGAACGGGAAAAACACGGTCGGGAATATCAGCACTGAGGCGATGGCATAGACGAAAAAGTCAAAATACTCTGACGCGCGTCCAATGACAACGCCGATGGCAATCTCGCCAGGAGCGATAGTTGAATGATCAGACTTCGTGTTTTTGGTTGAACCAGTGTTGGAACGTAAAGGGAATTCGGCGTTATGTTCGCCGTTATGGCTGATACTTGGCATAGTCGTCTCTCGTAGTTATGTTCTGATCGATGGACGCCGTAAACCCTTGCAGATATAACTTTGCTAAGGTAGGACAAAACGTCCAATCGCTAATGCTAGTCAGTCCATGTACATTACCATGAATCTTGTTCTAAATTGGATTTTTCATTATGATTTCCCTACTTTTGCGGCGCGGACTTATGTTGTTATGCGTTGCGCTGTTGGCTGGATGTGACACGATCGTGTTAAATCCATTCGGTGATATTGCCGCCCAGCAGAGCAAACTGATTGTTGTCTCGACAATATTGATGCTACTGATCATCGTTCCGGTGATCGTACTTACGCTCTTTTTTGCATGGCGTTATCGTCATAGCAATACTGAAGCAGCGTACGAACCAGACTGGGATCACTCGACGATGTTGGAGTTGGTGATCTGGGGTGCACCGTTGTTAATTATCATCGCTTTGGGAACAATAACCTGGATTTCTACGCACACTCTTGATCCATATCGAAAGTTGTCGCGATTGGATGAAAATCGTGCGATTCCTGCCAACGTCAAACCGTTGGTCGTAGAAGTGGTGGCGCTGGACTGGAAATGGTTGTTTATTTATCCAGAACAAGGGTTTGCGACCGTGAACGAGCTTGCAGTACCGGTTGATGTACCTGTTAGCTTTAAGATCACTGCCTCGTCGGTCATGAATTCGTTCTATATTCCGGCATTGGCAGGGCAGATTTATGCGATGCCAGGTATGCAAACAGCATTACACGCCGTGATTAATAAGGCCGGTGTGTATGAAGGTTTTTCGGCTAATTACAGTGGTGCCGGCTTTTCGGATATGAAATTCAAGTTCCACGGTATGTCTCAGCAGGATTTTGATCAATGGGTTGCGACGTCGAAGGCAGATGCCAGCGGATTGAAACGTGCAGATTACTTGCAACTGGAACAGCCAAGTATCAAAGATCCGGTGCGTCATTTCGGCACTGTTGATGCGGATTTGTTCCACGCTATTTTGAATCGTTGTGTCTCAGATGACCAGGTTTGTATGGATCAACTGATGGCCAGCGATGTGAATGTCAAAACTGCAAAAAATAATGAAGCGAAGAGATTTGCTTTACTCGCGCAGAATCAGCGTAACGGACGCGCTCTTGATGCTGAAGTGTGTACCACGCCGTCAATTACTAGTGGGAAAAAATAATGGTAGATCAAATTGATATGACGAAGCTGATATTCGGCCGTCTTAGCTGGGATGCGATTCCCTTCCATGAGCCTATCTTGCTGGCAACCTTTGCAATGGTTGCACTCGGTGGCATCACTTTATTAGGCGCACTGACCTACTTCCGTGTGTGGGGTGTGTTGTGGCGTAATTGGTTCACCAGTATTGATCATAAACGGATCGGTATCATGTACATGATCCTCGGCATTGTGATGTTATTGCGTGGTTTTGCGGATGCGTTGATGATGCGTGCGCAACAAGCGATGTCGTTTGGTGATTCACATGGCTTCTTGCCACCGCATCACTACGACCAGGTGTTCACTGCCCACGGTGTGATCATGATTTTCTTCGTGGCGATGCCGTTTGTAACTGGCTTGATGAACTACGTTGTACCGATGCAGATTGGTGCCCGTGACGTTGCCTTTCCATTCTTGAATAACTTCAGCTTCTGGATGACAACGTTCGGTGCTGTTCTGGTCATGGCTTCCTTGTTCGTTGGTGAATTTGCGCGTACCGGTTGGCTGGCTTACCCACCGCTGTCAGGTATTCTGGGCAGCCCGGATGTGGGGGTTGATTACTATATCTGGTCACTCCAGATTGCCGGTGTCGGCACCTTGCTATCAGGTGTGAACCTGATCGTTACCATCATCAAGATGCGTGCTCCAGGCATGACAATGATGAAGATGCCAGTATTCACATGGACTGCCTTGTGTACTAACGTGTTGATCGTTGCTGCGTTCCCGGTGTTGACCGCTGTATTGGCAATGTTGTCGCTGGACCGCGTTTTTGGCACAAACTTCTTCACAAACGACATGGGTGGTAATTCCATGATGTACGTGAACTTGATCTGGATCTGGGGTCATCCAGAGGTCTACATCCTGGTCTTGCCGATTTTTGGTGTGTTCTCTGAAATCGTTTCTACTTTCAGCAGCAAGCGTCTGTTTGGTTACACCTCGATGGTGTACGCGACCGTCGTTATTACCATCCTGTCTTACCTGGTATGGCTGCATCACTTCTTCACGATGGGTTCCGGTGCGAGTGTTAACTCGTTCTTCGGGATCACGACGATGATTATTTCGATCCCGACCGGCGCGAAGATTTTTAACTGGTTGTTCACGATGTACCGTGGTCGTATCCGCTTCGAAGTACCGATGCTGTGGACGATGGGCTTTATGGTGACGTTCGTTATCGGTGGTATGACTGGTGTTTTGCTGGCGGTTCCTCCTGCTGACTTCGTATTGCACAACAGTTTGTTCCTGATTGCTCACTTCCATAACGTCATTATTGGTGGTGTGGTGTTTGGTACATTTGCGGGTATTAACTACTGGTTCCCGAAAGCATTTGGCTACAAACTGGACTCATTCTGGGGTAAATGCTCATTCTGGTTCTGGACAATTGGTTTCTACTTTGCGTTCATGCCGTTGTATGTTCTCGGTCTGATGGGGGTAACTCGCCGCTTGAGTCACTTTGAAGATCAATCTCTGCAAATTTGGTTCCAAATCGCAGCGTTCGGTGCGGTGCTGATTGCAATTGGTATTGCTTGCTTCGTGATTCAGTTGGGTGTGAGCTTTATGCGTCGTGATTCGTTACGTGATTTTACTGGCGATCCATGGGGGGGGCGTACTCTGGAATGGTCGACATCGTCACCTCCGCCAGCATACAACTTTGCTTTCACACCCAAAGTGTACGATGTTGACACTTGGGCCGACATGAAGAGCAACAAATATCAACGTCCAACGGATGGCTTTGTGGCGATTCATATGCCTAAGAACACGGGTGCTGGCGTAATTATCGCTGGTCTGAGTGCTGCGCTCGGTTTTGCACTGATCTGGCAGATGTGGTTGCCTGCTGGTGTCGCGTTCATCGTGATGATGGCGGCCATCATTATTCATACTTTTAATTACAACCGCGATTACTACATTCCGGCCGACGAAGTCGCCCGTACTGAAGCAGAACGCACACGTTTGTTAGCTAGCCATGTCTAATACATCTACTTCTACTCATAACGCTACGGGCGTGGCCTCTGGCTCCCGTTACTTTGTTCTGGAACACCATCCGGAAAACGGCACGATGTTGGGTTTCTGGTTATACCTGATGAGTGACTGTCTGATTTTTGCGTGTTTATTTGCTGCATATGCAGTATTAGGCCGCAATTACGCAGGTGGACCAACTGGTGCTGAAATTTTTGATTTGCCGCTTGTTGGTCTCAATACCTCATTGCTGTTGTTGTCGTCGATTACATACGGTTTTGCGATGTTGGAGTCACAAAAAGATCGTCTGCGGAACACGATGATCTGGCTTGCGGTCACTGGGTTGCTAGGTGCTTGCTTTATTTATTTTGAGTTGTACGAGTTTGTGCATCTGATCATGGAAGGTTCTGGTCCACAACGCAGCGGTTTCCTGACGTCTTTCTTTGCGCTGGTAGGAACGCACGGTTTGCACGTCAGCTTCGGTATTATCTGGCTGGTGACCTTGTTATTTCAATTGAAGCGTCACGGATTAACACCAGAAAATCGTCGCCGTTTAATGTGTTTGTCCATGTTTTGGCACTTTCTTGACGTTGTCTGGATCGGCGTCTTTACCTTTGTTTATTTGATGGGAGTTTTGCCATGAGTGCACACCACGATCAAGCGCAGAATGGTCATCACGGCCACCATGACCATCACGATCATCACGATCACCATGGCCACGACCATGCAGATCACGGTAGCCTGAAAACTTATGCTACTGGTTTTATTCTTGCTGTAATACTGACGGTCATTCCATTTTGGTTAGTGATGGCAAAGGTATTTGATAAATCTAGCACGACAGGATTTGTATTGTTGGGGTTGGCCGCAGTGCAGATCGTTGTGCATATGGTGTATTTCTTACACATGAATTCAAAGTCCGAGGGCGGCTGGACTATGTTGGCATTACTGTTCACGACGATGATTGTTGTAATCATGATGAGCGGCTCGTTATGGGTCATGTATCACTTGAATCACAACATGATGCCAGGTATGGATCATGAAACGGTACCTGAATCGATTCAAGTCACTCCCGTCGAAAAAGAAATGAAAAAAATGCCTAGCATGTCATGATTGATCGTTTGAATCATGCGACTACCGATGTCGATACATCGGTAGTCAATGTTTCGCAGCCCCGCTCCAAATTTGTAAGGTATATCCTTGCTATTTGTGCGGGGTTATTTTTTGTGGCCTTCTTTGCTTTGGGGTCCTGGCAATTAATACGTCTCCAATGGAAACTTGACCTGATTGCCCGCGTGGAGCAACGGGTACATGCACCCGCCGTCGATCTGCCTTTAGTTAGTCAGTGGGGGAAAGTGAACGCAGCCGACGATGAATATCGTCATGTGAGACTTAGAGGGACATACCGTTATCAAGATACGAGCCTGGTCTTGGCTTCAACTGTCTTAGGCAGCGGATTTTGGGTGTTGACACCCTTGGTCACACAAGATGACCAAATTGTCTGGATAAATCGCGGATATATCCCAAGCTCCCTGGCCGCACAGTTTCAGTCTGAAAAAAATAATGGTGCGGGAACTGGATCGAGAGTTTTGTCCATCGCAGGTTTATTGCGGATGAGTGAGCCTAATGGCGGTTTCTTACGTCACAACGAGCCAGCAGCACAGCGCTGGTTTTCTCGCGATATCGCCGCACTTTCGGCTGCGCACAAGTTAAGTCATGCAGCACCCTATTTTGTTGATCTTGAACGCCACCAATCGCTTGCCATCAATGACGATACAGAATATCCGGTCGCTGGATTAACAGTAATTTCTTTCCATAATAGTCATTTAGTTTACGCCCTGACATGGTATGCGCTGGCGCTGATGGTGGCTGGTGGCTTTTTCTACATCCGGAAAGATGACCGACGCCTCCGTCGAGAGCTTGCGGAGCCCAAGTTTAAATAGTCTGTTAACATAGCAGTTGCCGAATCGAACTGGCAACCTGAATCAGCCTTATTAAGCCTTATTCAGCCTTGTTCAGCCATATTCGTCCTTAGTCAACGCTAATTAGCGTTAATTAGCGTTAATCAGCGTTAATCAGAGTTAGATGTAGCAGGACCCTTTGGAGACACAGGAATGACGGTCAATCCGGCACGCCAGACAAACGAACACGAAATTCAAACACAACAGAAGCGTGTCTTGTATGCGGCTTCTGATTATGAAAGTTCGGCCGGGCATAAAAATATGCTGCAACTGATCCATCTGCGATGGATTGCGATGTTAGGCCAAGTGTCGACCATTGCGCTTGCCACTTGGGTGTTTGAAATCAAGTTGCCGCTATTACAGATATCGTATGTCATCGCAGGGCTGATCGCCTTTAACATTGCCAGTCATTTACGCTGGCATGAAGAAGTCAAAGTGTCGAATAAAGAATTGTTTTTCGCGCTGCTCATCGATGTCAGTATTTTGACGGCGCAACTTTATTTGTCGGGTGGTACGAGTAACCCATTTGCATTTCTTTATTTGCTTCAGGTGATTTTAAGCGCAGTGTTGTTGGAGGCATGGTCGACCTGGTTGATAGTGGCCATCACGGGGTGTTGTTTGTTTGGCCTCTCCCTATTTTATTATCCCTTAGTTTTACCGCCAGATCACATCGATAGCATGCCAGGCTTGTATCAAGACGGTATGATCATTTGCTTTCTGGTTAATGCCGCTTTGTTGGTCTTCTTTCTGACGCGGATTAACGATAATTTAAGCAGTCGCGATGCGCAGTTAGCCGATTTACGACAACATGCAAGTGAAGAAGAACACATAGTCAAAATGGGCTTGCTGGCATCCGGTGCAGCGCATGAGTTAGGAACGCCACTGGCAACCTTATCGGTCATTGTGGGTGATTGGCGTCGTATGCCAGAATTCAGCAAAAATCCGGAACTTCTCGAAGAAATAAATGAGATGCAACGGCAGTTGCAGCGCTGTAAAAGTATCGTTAGCAGTATTTTATTGTCTGCTGGTGAAGCACGCGGCGAGTCCTCAGTTAAAACCACGCTCAATACTTTTTTGAAACATCTTGCGGACGACTTTAAAGCAACGCGTCCTATCCAAACTTTTTTATTTGAAAATCTGATTAAAGAAGATGTGCCGGTTGTGTTTGATTCAGCGCTTAAACAGATGATGTGCAATGTGTTAGATAATGCGCTTGAAGCTTCACCAAATTGGTTAAGCCTGACCGTATCCAGCACCGATAATTTGCTGAATATCGTTGTTAGTGACCGCGGGCCAGGTTTTTTACCTGATATCTTAGAAAAATTAGGACAGCCTTATCAATCAACTAAAGGTCGCCCCGGCAGTGGTCTTGGGATTTTCTTTGTGGTGAATGTGGCGCGCAAATTAGGCGGCTCCGTGACTGCACGTAACCTTGAACAAGGTGGTGCAGCAGTAAAAATAGTGTTGCCGTTATCGGCAATCATGCTTTAAAGGATGAATCAAAATGTCGGACAATCGTCTGCTGTTGATAGTCGAAGACGATACTGCTTTCGCTCGTACTTTAGCGCGTTCGTTTGAACGACGCGGTTATTCGGTGATCCATGCCGCGAATCTGGAGGATGCGGCAGAGTTACTTAGTAAGCACTCTCCGCGTTATGCCGTCGTTGATCTGAAGTTGAATGGCAATGCGTCGGGGTTGGCATGTGTGCAAATGCTTAACAAGCACGATCCTGAGATGTTGATTGTGGTTTTGACCGGCTTCGCTAGTATTGCCACCGCCGTTGAAGCGGTGAAATTAGGTGCATGTCAGTATCTCGCGAAACCCTCGAATACGGATGATATCGAAGCCGCCTTTGGGCATGTGGCAGGGGTGTCAGAACCAGAGCTGACGAATCGTTCGACGTCAATTAAAACGCTGGAATGGGAGCGGATTCACGAAGTATTGGTGGAGGTTGATTTCAATATTTCTGAGGCGGCGAGGCGGTTGGGTATGCATAGACGGACGTTGGCGCGCAAGTTGAATAAGCAGCAGGTGAAGTAGATAGAGATTCGGTGTCTTTTTAATTAATTCGATTGCCCTTTGTTAGCGCAATCTTCCAAGCGTTCGTTTCTTGTTGATATTTAGTGTTGTACTACGGACTACCAAGTCGTGTGTGGCCCAGCGTCCACTTTAATGTCAACGTCTACGTCCACCTTTAGCGCTTAGGGTGGAGGTTATCCCACAAGTCTTCGTTTGTTGTTGATTGTTAGTGTTTTGCTTCGGGCGACCAGGCCGGGTGTGGCCCGGCGGCCACTTACTTTTCTTTGCTACGCCAAAGTAAAGTAAGCAAAAGAAAGGCGACGCTGAGACGTTGCCCTGCGGGTGCCGTCACTGCGTGTCGGCACTATTTGTGCGTCACGTAAAACGGGAAAGTGTCGAAACTCGCTGCGCTCAGACAACGACACTTTCTGATCCGTTTTCCGTGAAGCGCAAATTGCTTTGTCTAAAGCGGGTAAGGTCTGTATCAACGTCTACTTCAACATCAACATCAACGTCAACATCAACATCGACGTCTACTTCTGCGTCCACCTTTAGTGCTTAGCGTTGGGCTACCGCTCAAGTCTTCGTTTGTTGTTGATTGGTAGTGTTTTGCTTTGGTCGACCAGGCCGGGTGTGGCCCGGCGGCCACTTACTTTTCTTTGCTACGCCAAAGTAAAGTAAGCAAAAGAAAGGCGACGCTGAGACTTTGCCCTGCGGGTGCCGTCACTGCGTGTCGGCACAATTTGCGCGGCACGTAAAACGGGAAAGTGTCGAAACTCGCTGCGCTCAGACAACGACACTTTCTGATCCGTTTTCCGTGAAGCGCAAATTGCTTTGTCTAAAGCGGGCTAGATCAACATTAACATCAACACTACGTCTAGGGCAGGTGCCCCTCAGACTTTTGATTTTCGTCTTTTTTAATTGTGCGATCGCCCCTCGTGGACACGGACTAGGAGATGGGGCGCCTGAGGCTGATTACCGGTGCGATGCAGTTCAAATGAGATGCTTCACTCGAGAGTGACGCATCATCAATTTAAATGTGCCTGCTCTATGGTTTAATCACCTATACTGAGGCAACACCCGCATTCGCAGGCGTCAACCAGGAGCAATATCATGAGTAAAGTGACCAAGACGAATAAAGAAACAAAAAAACAGGCGTTACTTTCACCTAAAGAGAAAAAAGCAGCCAAGGATGCAAAGAAATCTGCCGGTTCATCGATTCCACTCGGTGCGCGCTAAGCCTGCAGGCCTATCATTGAACAGCTTTTATTGGCGACTAGAGACGATTGCATCGATATTTGCAGTCGTCTTTTATATTTTTAAATGACCTGTATTTATTATGGGCGTTGATAAATATCTGGGCGATTAATTTCCAAAAATGTTTCTGGCTTGGCTGGTGATTTGAATCCAAACTGTTCATACAGTCCCCGTGCTGTGCTGCTTACGAGGATGAAACGGCGTATATCTTGTAAATCTGGATGTTCTTGTATCGCACGCATCAGTGTTTTTGCGTGTCCTCGGCCTCGATATGCTGGTAGCACAAACACATCCATTAGATAGGCAAAAGTCGCTTTATCGGTAACCACCCGGGCAAATGCAATTTGTCGATTTTCAAAAAACCCACCGAAACAAAGTGAATTGGTGATCGACCTTTGCACCGTTTCCAGAGAAATTCCCTTTGCCCAAGCCGATTGTACGGAAAGAAATTGATGGATCAATGCAATATCCAGCTGAGATTTATCTGTAGAAATCTGCATCATTCAACTCCTGCAATAAATTGCCCACCCGATACCCGCTCAATTCCCGCCAGATCACGCCAGCTTTGTACTTGCCCAAAACCACGAGCAGAAAGCAATTGGCGTACATCCTCAGCCTGGTGATAGCCATGCTCCATGAGCAGCCATCCTTCGTTTGCAAGATGTTGTGGGGCATTTCCAACGATTGTACGGTAGGCACTTAAGCCATCGCCATGATCGGTCAGTGCATTGATGGGTTCAAAGCGTAAGTCGCCTTGCGATAGATGCGGGTCATTTTTAACAATGTAGGGAGGGTTGCTGACAATCGTGTGAAAAACCTGTCCATTGACCTCGCTATACCAGTCGCTGTGCAGCACGCGGACACGATCTGGTGTGTGGCGCGCCACATTTTTTTTCGCAATAGCCAAGGCGTCATGACTGATGTCCAGCGCGGTGACAAGCAGATCTGCGCGGGTATGAGCAATCGCCACGGCAATTGCACCTGAACCTGTACCCATGTCCAGCAGGCGCGAATTTTGCGGCGCATAGCTAAGGGCAAGCTCAACCAGAAGTTCAGTGTCAGCGCGGGGGATTAAAACGGCGGGCGAGGTAAAAAATGGCAGACCAAAAAATTCGCGCTCACCGGTGAGATAAGCGATGGGTTCTCCATCGAGACGGCGTTGAATCAGTGTTTGCAGGAAGAGCCGTTGTTCTGACTGGGGTTGATAATCTGACTGGGTAATGAGTTGAATTCTGGTTAGTCCAGTTGCCGCCATGATTAAGATGCGCGTCTCTAATTTTTCTAAGGGAGAAACGCGTTCGTAATCAGCAATAGACAGATGATCTTGTTGCCATGCGTGCATTAACGGTGCTTCCCAAACATGCCGGTTTTTTCACGGGTAAAGAACAAGAATACCAACGTGAATCCGACTAATAGAAATCCTATCATCGACCAAGCCGGGATAGATAAACCCAAAGTCGGTGGGTAAGGCGTTTCACAGAGGCCGTCTGCCCGGAATAAAGTGGGCCACCAGGTCGCCAGAAATATCTTATTTAGACCTGTTTCGAGCGGATCGATACCGCAGGAAAAACCAGGATTCGCCAGCACATATAAATGCTTCGCAGCGACACCGATACCGGCGACGGCAGAAGCCGTCGCAAAGCCGATACTAATACGTCGAGTTCCCCGTGGCATCGCGGCGCCGATCAGGCAAAACAGTGCAATCGCAATAAATGCATAGCGTTGCAATACACATAACGGACAAGGCAACATATGTTCCACGAGCTGCAAATAGAGAGCAGCACCGATTAAGCCGATGCAAAATGCTGCGACGGCAAGTAAAACAGGTTTCGAAGAATGCATGAATTTCATCCGGAAAATATGAGCGGTTGCCAGCTTACACGGTTTTAATCACAGATGCGTAAAAGCATTTGCATTAAAAAGACTTAAATACGAATAACGTTTGGATGACTTAATCGTCACCAAGTTCCGCCAATAACTCGGCCTGGTGTTCAGCGATGAGTGCGTTGCTGAGTTCGGTCAAATCACCATCCATAATAAAATCGAGCTTGTACAAGGTCAGATTAATGCGGTGATCTGTCATCCTGCCTTGCGGGTAGTTGTAAGTGCGGATGCGCTCACTGCGATCGCCTGAGCCGATCAGACTCTTGCGAGTTGCGGCTTCTTTCGCTTGTTTTTCTCGCAACTGGCCGTCCATGATGCGTGTTGCTAAAACCCGCATAGCTTGTGCTTTATTTTGATGTTGGCTGCGCCCATCCTGACATTCGACGACGATTCCGGTCGGAATATGCGTCAGACGCACGGCGGAATCGGTTTTGTTAATATGCTGACCACCTGCACCGCTGGCCCGGAAAGTGTCGATGCGCAAATCAGCGTTATTAATGACGACGTCTGCCAGCTCATCCGCTTCGGGCATCACTGCTACTGTACAAGCTGAAGTATGAATGCGGCCTTGAGTCTCAGTGGCAGGAACGCGTTGTACGCGGTGTCCACCTGATTCAAATTTGAGTTTGGAATAAGCACCCAAGCCAGCGATACGGACAATCACTTCTTTATATCCGCCGAGTTCAGATTCTGATTCAGACATCATCTCAACCTGCCAGCGATTCCGTTCTGCAAAGCGGGTGTACATACGGAGTAAATCACCTGCAAACAATGCGGCTTCATCGCCGCCAGTTCCGGCGCGGATTTCAAGCAAGATGTTGCGTTCGTCATTCGGATCTTTCGGTAGCAACATTTTTTGCAAGTCAGCTTCCAAAGTCAGCATATTCGCTTTTGCAGATTCGATTTCATCCTGTGCAAATGCTTTCATTTCAGGATCGTTCAACATCTCCTGTGCTTCGTCGATGTCGGCCTGTGTTTGTTGGTAGTTTTTGTAGAGTGCGACCAAAGGATCCAATTCAGCATGTTCGCGGTTGAGCTTGCGATACGAGTCCATGTCGTTGGTGGCACCCTCTTGCATGAGCAAATGGCTGACTTCGTCCAGGCGTTCAGCTAGTTGATCTAGCTTGGAAAGCATTGATGGTTTCATACGTGATTTTAAAGAATGTAAAAGAAGGGCATAGGCCCAAAAACGGTACGCAAATTCTTGCGCGTAACTATAGCGTAAAGGTCATCAGGACGAGCGTCGCTAACGTTTTGTGCGGAATAAATGTGGAAGTAAAGTGGCCAAGCGAGCGCGTTCGTCGCCACTGGCTTGATGCAGAGCCTGTTGGGGGCCGTGTAAGAATTTTGCCGTGATGCCTTTGGATAATGCTTCGAGAACAACATCAATATCGTCGCCACGTGCCAACATTTTACGAGCACGATCGAGTTCCATGAGGCGCAGTTGTTCACTGCTTTCATGTAAATCCTGAATCACGGGAACGATAGCGCGGCCATCAATCCAGTGCATAAACGATTGCACGCGGGTCTCAATAATCGCTTCGGCTTGTGCTACGGCTGCCTGGCGATTTTCTAAGCCAGATTGTACGACCGTGCCGAGATCATCAACTGTGTATAAAAATACATCATCAAGTTTGGCAACTTCTGGTTCAATATCACGAGGCACGGCCAGATCAACCATAAACACGGGGCGGTGCTTACGCGCTTTGACGACGCGTTCGACCAGACCTAAACCAATGATCGGTAACGACGATGCGGTGCAAGAAACAATAATGTCAAATTGCGCCAATTCCTGCGGCAAATCAGCAAGACGGATGGCTTTGCCATTAAAGCGATGAGCAAGAGCCTCGCCACGCTCTAAGGTACGGTTGGCTATGGTGATCGACTTAGGGTTTTGCGCCGCAAAGTGCGTTGCGCAAAGTTCTATCATTTCACCAGCGCCGATAAACAGAATATGCTGGTCAGCAATTTTGTCAAAAATACGTTGTGACAAACGCACCGCTGCGGCGGCCATTGAAACGCTGTGCGCGCCAATCTCGGTAGTACTGCGAACTTCTTTGGCAACTGCAAAGGTACGCTGAAACATTTGATGCAGATACGTACCTAGACCCCCTGCAGCGTCGGCTTGTCGAACCGCATCTTTCATCTGACCGAGAATTTGCGGCTCACCCAACACCATCGAATCCAGACCAGAAGCGACCCTGAAAGCATGTCTCACCGCATTGTCTTGCGGCAATGTATACAGGTGGGGACGTAAATCAGCGTAGGATAAGTGGTGATAATCGGCTAAAAAATGCGCGGTGGCGTCGACCGGATTCGCTGCGGGACACGCAGCATATAGCTCGGTACGATTGCAGGTGGACAAAATGGCAGCTTCAGTGGTGGCACTGGATGACATTGTTGCACTATTGTTCCCAAACCAGGTACGCGCAGCCGCCACCGCATGAGCAATTTGCTCAGGCGAGAAAGCGACTTTTTCGCGCAAAGATAGCGGCGCAGTCGTGTGGTTGAGTCCGACAGCAGTAAGTTGCATGCAATGGTCTAGGTTGACGTAAGCTCTCATTATAGCGCGTTGCAGGCATTATTTTTTGCGGCGTGCCACTTGATATAGCTCAAATTAGTGTAGCGGGAAAGCGCAGATTAAAGGTAGAACCTTCATTCGGTGCACTGGTAAAGTCAATTTTGGCGTGATGCCGATCCAAAACCGCTTTTACAAATACCATGCCAAGACCAACACCGTCATTTTTAGGTTGATCTGTGGTTTTAAATCGCTGGAAGCGCTGAAACAACTTATTTTGCTCGGCGCGCGGGATGCCATATCCCTCATCGCTGATATTGCAAACGATTTCTGCATCGGCTAAATGTTGCTCTAATGCTAGCGTACACGTAATGGTGGTATCACGTGGGCTATATTTAATCGCATTCGAGAGCAGATTGGTTAATACACGTGTGACTAATGAACGGTCGATACGTGCTGGATATTCATCATCTGGGATAGCCGTTTTGATACGAATATTTTTACTTTTTGCCAACGACCACATTTCCTCTGTCGCATCGATCAGCACGTTTTGGAAATCAACTTCTTCAAAACGATAGTCTTGTGATTCGGCTCTGGCGAGCTGGACGAAGTTGTCTGCCAAGCCCAGGGTTATGCGTGATGCTTTTTCAATGCGCGCCATGAATTCGTCGTTAGACAATGCCGTTGCTGGTTCTTTTTGCATTTCAAGTAACGCTAATATGGAGGCCTGAGGCGCTCGCATGTCGTGGGAAATGAAGTGCAATGTTTCGTCGCGACTGCGCTCGGCGGCGCGAATCGCGGTGATATTGATGATGCTCACGATCCATCCGACCAATACTTTATCTGCGTTATAGCATGGCGCACTTTTAATCAGCACATCTTGTTGCCGAGGGTCGCGCACCTCGATACCCTGCTTCATGTTACTAGTGTGTTTCAGATCGAGTATATCCCACCAGCTAAAACTATTATTTTGCGTTTGTTCGCTGGCTTGTGGCGGTGACATTTGTGCAAATAGATACGGTAACAGTGCGTCATTTACTTTGGGAATACCAAGTCCAGCGAAGTAAGCTCGTGCCACTTGATTTGATAATAAAACGTTGCCGTCGGTGGTGGTGACCAATGTTGCATCTGGCAGACTGGCTAAGCTGTCGCTCACAAATTGCCGCAAATCGCGCACGCGGTTAGCTGCCAGGCGCATTGCATTAATACTGCTCTCTAAGGTGTCGGTTAAGGCTGCCTGACGCGGCTGTTCATCATCAATAAATTCAGGCAAAAGATGCGGTTCTTTTTCTAATAAGCTGAATTCTTCGCCCAGATATTGGATGGCAGCTTCAAGCCGGCGCCAGCTCCAGATTGGGTAAGCAATAATCAAAGCACAAAGTACGGGAGATGAAGGGAGCCACCAGCCCGTGTAACGCATTAATAAAAAGCTTCCAGTCATAGCGAGCACAAATAGCACCCCAGTAGAGGCGAGCGCTTTCCGTGGCGACAGCAACAAATAAGCGGCCAGCGCAGTGCCGAGAATGATCAGGTTACATAGCAGTATCAGCCAGCCAGGTACAAATCGAATACTTCGTTCATCAAGTAAGCTGGCGAGAATATTTGCATTAATTTCGACGCCGGAAACCAGACCATCGTTGCTGGAAACTGGTGTTGGGAATGAGTCTGCCATCCCAACAGCTGTCGGACCGACCAACACATATTTATTTTTAAAAAAGCTTTCAGGCACTTCGCCACGTAAAACGGCAGCATAGGGAACCGTTTGGAAATGTCCATTGCCACCAGAAAACGGAATATACATCTGATAATCTCGTGTCCAGGCGTCTGATTGTGCCGGTGTCGAGCGCGCCGTTGCAGAGAGTCTGTTTCCCGGTAAATATTGTTCAGAACCGGCTTTTGTGTTTTGTGCCAGATTTTTCATGGCGAGGGCGAAATGAGGCCACCATTCTCCTTTGGTACCCTCACGTAAGAAGACACTGCGCGCAACACCGTCCTGATCCAGTTCGATGTGAATATGGCCGATTTGCGCGACGTTCGCTAACGTCGCAATTGGCAGTGTTGCATCCAGACCTTTGCCAGCACTTTCTGACACTAAGGGCAAGACGACGCGATGGTTTTCTTTGATGGCATCGGCCAATGCCTGATCACCGCTCGGTGTTTCTTCACTGTTGGTGGATTCCGGTTCCGCGAACAGTATGTCCATACCAATGGCGAGTGGCTTGGCCGCACTAATTTTTTTCAGTAAATCAGCATGGCGTTGTCGTGGCCATGGCCATTTACCTAATTCATTAAGACTAAAATCATCAATAGCAACAATCAGAACGTCATCTCTGACTTCGTGCGTGCTGAGCTGCATAAAGTGATCGTAGAACACCAAATCGACCCGGCCAAGGACGTTGGTAATACTTAGTGCTGAGGTCAGAATCAGCAATAAACAGCTCAGTATTAACCACTCGCGCAAAGCAATGCGTTTAACCGGAATCGGCGTTGTCTTCATTATTTAACGATCAAAAACCTGTGCCGACAGTGCCAGCAATACTCTTAATTGCATCCCCCGCGCTGTCCAACCAGCGCGCTTTGATGGTGATTTTTTGGGTCGACGAGAATGCCCCTACATAGCCATCAGGGTCGGTGGCTCGCACGCGGATAAAATATTGGCCGGCGTCCGGTCTTGGAATTTTCAATTCTGCCGCCGTTGATTCACGTGACAGATACATGTTTTTAAACTCGCTGTCCTTGGCAATTTGAATCAAAAATTGTTGTCCGGGTTCTGCAGCCCAACTAAATGAAATTTCTTTTCCCTCAGAGTCAGCAAAGGCCGCTGCTGCCTGCGGCGGTAACTGGGTAAAAGCTTGTGTGTCACTAAACGGGCCTTGATCGAGTTTGCCATCCGGTTGTGTGACTACTGTTGCGATACGCCAAAAATACTGACCATTATTTAATTTATTCGTACTGAACTGGACATCCTTGAGATTACTCTGGTCGAGTACGATATTGTTAAAGTCGGTATCGGTCGCCACTTGCAAATGATACGACAAGGCGTTACTTGCTTCCGTCCAGACAAAATCGGTTTTGTCACTACGAATTTTATTTTTTGGTTGTAACGTAAATGGTGGTTCAGGACGCGCTTTGAGCGTAAATGCCTGGGTCAGAGGAATACCTTCTAAACCATATTGGTCGATTGCTGCAATGCGAACAAAATAGCTGCCATCAGCCAATCCATCGAATTTAAAGCGATTTTCTTTGAAATACTTTTCAGCCAAGACATCTAAAGCTTGTGAATCTTTCGCAATTTGCACATGGTAGCCCCGCGCAATATCAGTTTTGTCGATCAAAAATTGGATAGTTGGACGTACCTGTAGCCAGTATTCCTGCTTGAGCTGCGGCGCTGGCAATAGGTTAACGGCTTTACCAACTGCAGTGCTCGTCACAATGTTGCCTTTGCCTGCTGGCAACACAATATTGTCAGATTTCTTGAGTACCGGATTATTGACCGCGACACCACCCTCGAGTACTTCGTTCGCCGTTCCCGCATCGGTAACACCTACCCTGAAGTGGGTGCCTCGCACACCAGCTACTGCTAATGGTGAACGGACTTCAAAACGCCCCTTGTTGGATACCAGACTGGAAACATGGGATTCAACTTTGCCTTCAATCAGAGAAATTTCCGTGCGAGGGCTACCTGTATATTTAGTTTTACGTAATTTGCTCAGGCTGATTTGGCTGTTTGACGGAATTGACACGCGTGAATTATCAGGAAAAGCTAATGTAATAAAGCCGTTTTTTCCAGTGAAAATTTGCGCTCCTTCTTTGACAACCGTACCGATTGCCAACGGTAACTCATCACCGTTGACTGGTTTATAGGTCGGATTGCCGGCAAGCGCCAGTACGCGTGCTTCACTATCTTCTTCAGGCAAAAGCTCTAACGGTATCAAGATGGCGGTACCGACCGGGATTGCTCTGTCGTCAGCGATGTGATTGCGTTTGCTGAGTATTGGCCAATTCAGGGCTTTGTCAGTGAATCGCTTGGAAATACCCGACAAGGTGTCACCTTGTAGCGCGAAATACGTCATATCAGGTGGTGTTGCGAGCACAGTACCCGGCTCACCACTTACTTTCTCTGCAAAACTAAATGGGGATGCTATGAGACAAAATACGACCAATAAACTGGTTTGACATTGTCGCAAGAGTGTCATTGGTAAAGTGCTCATGCGCGTAAATCCTATTCTGAAAATGCAATCCGGGTCAGATGACTGACCCGGAGTTTTTTATTCTGGCGTAACTTGTTCTAGTCGGTAACCGTAGCTATAAACAGGCGCTAATCGGTAACCATTCTCTGGTCGTAGCTCTAGCTTACTACGGACGCGTGAAATATGCGTGTCCATGGTGCGCGACGGGATATCCACATCACGCGACCATACCGCCTCCAAAATATACGCACGTGACAGTGGGCGCCCAAGGTTGCGGAAAAGTAGTAATGCCAGATCAAACTCTTTTTGGGTCATCTCGATGGGCTGGTCATTAATACTGACGCGGCCAGCGCGTGTTTCAAATTTATAGGCCCCAAATTGCAGATGTTCAGATGCTGTTTGCGCTGGGTAGGCACGACGCAATAAAGCTTGGACGCGAGCCACCAATTCGCTGCGGCGTATTGGTTTGATCATGTAATCGTCTGCACCCGCTGCCAGGCCAGCAACGATGTCGTCTTCACCAGAACGGCTGGTCATGAATAATACTGGCAGTGTCGGAGATAGTTTTTCTCTGACCCAGTGCAAGATCTCCGTGCCATTCAGATCCGGCACCTGCCAATCGAGAATGAGCATGTCGTAACTCTCGCGGCGTAATTGATGCAACATTTCCTTGCCGCTAAGAAACGGATGGCATGTGTGACCGGCTGCATTCAGAATGGTACAGACCAATTCGAGCAGGTTGTTATCGTCGTCTAGTACTGCGATTCTCATAGGTAGCTACCGTTAATGTTCGGCAATTCGAAATTGATGCTTATCATTATATCGAAAGCAATTGAAAAAATTAAAGATTATGAAAATTTGTAAGTGACAAACGCACGCGTCGCTTGTTTTTTTATCGCGTTTTACTATCACGAGAAATGTTACTTTATGACTAGCATTCCATTGACAATTAACGTAAAAAAACACGCAAAATTGTTTTTCAAAGAATCGTTATTTCATTTTCAAAAGTGAGGCAATTTTGCAGCAAAAACGCAACAAAAAACGATAAAAGGATGCGGCAATAACGGTAAATAAGCCGCCAATGTCACACATTGCATGTGAATTAGCGACATGTTTCAGTTAGTTTCTGACTTCCAAGTCCGGTAAAACGACGTTAACGTCCAACACCTCCAAGTTACCTTGTTTATCCAGGGAAACTTTAATGTCCTCTGCATTGACTTTGGTGTACTTTGAAATGACGGCAATTAACTCTTCGCGCAATGCGGGCAAAAAGTCATAACCTTCACGGCCAGTGCGTTCGCGCGCAATAATGATTTGCAGGCGCTCTTTCGCCATATTGGCGGTTTTAGGTTTGCTGTTAAACAAAAAAGAAAGCAGAGCCATTTTATTTACCTCCGAAAATGCGCTGCAGCAATCCCGGTTTTTCATAGTTAATGAAACGTAATGGTGTCTCAACGCCTAAGAAACGTGAGACCACGTCTTCATAAGCATCCGAAACATCGCTGCCCTTCATATGAATTGCTGGATTACCTTGGTTCGAAGCATGCAATACGGCTTCAGATTCAGGAATAACGCCAATCAACGGGATGCGCAAAATTTCCTGAACGTCAGTATGAGACAGCATTTCGCCAGCCTCAACGCGTTTCGGTGAATAGCGCGTAATTAATAAATGTTCTTTGACAGGTTCGCCACCTGCTTGCGCACGCTTGGATTTCGCCTGAATAATGCCGAGGATACGGTCAGAATCGCGCACTGACGAGACTTCAGGATTAGTGACGACGATCGCTTCATCAGCAAACGTCAGTGCCATGACGGCACCGCGCTCGATGCCAGCCGGAGAATCGCAAACAATGTATTCAAAATCCATGCTGATCAGATCGTTCAGAACCTTTTCTACACCTTCTTCAGTCAGCGCGTCTTTGTCGCGCGTTTGAGATGCGGGGAGGATAAACAGATTATCGCAATGTTTGTCCTTGATTAAGGCTTGATTCAGGGTAGCTTCACCACTGATGACATTGACCAGATCATAGACGACACGGCGTTCGCAGCCCATAATCAAATCCAGATTACGCAGACCAACGTCAAAATCCAATACGGCTGTCTTGTGTCCGCGCATGGCGAGGCCAGAAGCGAAGCTTGCACTGGAAGTCGTTTTACCTACTCCGCCCTTGCCGGATGTTACAACGATGATTCTTGCCACAAAAAACTCCTTTTTCTATCCGAAATAACTGCGTTCATTTGCTTATAAAGGGCGTCAGCCTGCTAATTTTACTGATGATACTTCAATACTGTCACCATTGAGCTTAACTTGTGCTGGGTGATTTGCTTTTAAAGGCGGAAATCCGTTTTCAAATGTCCGGTAAATGCCTGCAATTGAGACTAATTCGGGTTCCATTGTTAAGGCGAAAATGCGCGCTTCCGTGTTGCCAGTAGCACCTGCCAGAGCTCGTCCACGCAACGGCGCATAAATATGAATACTGCCGTCGGCGATGACTTCGGCACCGTTATTGACTGACGCCGTGATAATCAGATCCGCACCACGCGCATAGATACGCTGTCCGGCACGCACTGGCGTGTCAATCACCATTGCTGGATTATTACGGACGATAATTTGAGGCTCGGCTGGTGCTGGCGCTGGTGCCTGCACAACAACCGGAGAGGGGGCTACGACTTGCCCGGTTTCCAGACGTGGCTTACTGACGACGTCAATACTTAGACCATGCGAACGTATCGTTGCATAATCTTCTTCACGGGCATGGCGCACCGCGACCGGGTGCAAGCCGTGTGCTTTGAATAAGGGAATTAATGCGTTCCAATCGACAGTCGCATTGGCGATGGCTTCGACGTCAATGACTGCGAATTCATCATCAAAAAAATCGGGGGAGCCTGCCGTCATTTCAGTGAGTGCTGCCGTTAAAGCTGCAGTGGATGCTTCGTGCAACAAAACCGCGACCGCAACAACGGTGGAAATTTTTATTTCTATAGGCTTGCGCGTCAGACTGTTTTGCATAGGTCCAAGTAAAAAAAGGAAAGAAGGTGCCCCGTACAATCTGAATCTGTAGAGACATTTTATTGTCTCCAGGGAATCAAATGCCCGGTCGAACTTGATAGCCCGCCCTAAAAAGACTCATCCTACCAATTGATGAGCAAGATTGCAAAAATATACCTGTTTTGTTGGAAACAAAGCAGTAAATTTGGTGCTCAGTATCAATTGATATTTTGTTTTTTGCAACTTTTTAACGCGTTGCTTAGCTTATTTGGTCAAGGGAATGCCTTATTCTGCTCAATGCGGCGAGAGATCTAGTAGACGTCCCTGTTGTTGTACATTGCCCTACAACTGCAATCCGGCAGCTCGCCAATGATGGAATCCGAACACGCGTGCTAACGAACTATCGGCTTTTGCGAGGATGCGAATCACATGGTGGATCGTTTCCAACTTGAACCTTGACCGTCAAATTCTTTTGGAACTGATAGGGTGAATAAGCCCGAGCTGCGTATCCACTGATGCTCAGTGGCGGCGTGGCCGCCGAGTTGATCACGTTCTACGGCTGTTTCCGCCAGACGTCGTGCTTATGTGCGAGCAATGAGCAACACAATAAGCAACACAATAAGCAACACAATGAGCAACACAATAAGCAACACCTCATCGTTAGCTTGATCCTCTGGGTAAGGGAATTGCTGATCAATTTTTTGTAAGGAAGGGGAGCATAAAGGATCTAATGCAATACTAAGCGAGAATATTTTTTAGGTTTGCATTCTCTTTGTGCAAGCGTACACGAAGATTTTTCTCGGAGCATAGGCTTAATTGTCCTTTGTCAAAAAAGGATTTTAGATAGTCGAAAATCTTCCTTGTTTTTTTGGTAATGCCTTTTTATGATCAGGTTGTTTAAACCTGCTTATTTCATTCACGTAAAAAAGGGATACCATCAATGAAGCTGGAAACAATTGCTGTGCATGGCGGTTACACGCCAGATCCGACTACCCGTGCGGTTGCAGTACCAATTTATCAAACGGTCGCCTATGCGTTTGATAGTACGCAGCATGGAGCAGATCTGTTCGATTTGAAAGTGCAGGGAAATATCTACTCACGCATCACGAATCCGACGAACGATGTTCTTGAAAAACGTGTCGCTGAGTTGGAAGGGGGGATTGCTGCGTTAGCGCTGGCATCTGGACAAGCAGCAATTACCTATGCGATTCAGACGATTGCAGAGGCCGGCGACAATATCGTTTCTGCTTCGACCTTGTATGGTGGCACCTATAATTTGTTTGCGCATACTTTTCCACAATTTGGCATCACAACACGTTTTGCCGACTACCGTGATCCAGATTCATTTGCCAAATTAATCGATGAAAAAACAAAGGCGATCTATGTGGAATCCATAGGTAATCCACTGGGGAATATTACTGATATCGAAGCCATCGCTAAGATTGCGCATCAACATGGTGTCCCATTGATTGTCGATAACACGGTGCCATCTCCGTATCTGCTGCGTCCGATTGAATTTGGTGCTGATATTGTTATTCATTCATTGACCAAATATCTTGGTGGTCATGGCAACTCAATTGGTGGGATTATTGTCGATTCTGGCAAGTTCCCTTGGGCAGAGCATAAGGAACGATTTAAGCGCTTAAATGAACCGGATGTGTCATACCATGGTGTTGTGTACACTGAAGCATTAGGCCCTGCAGCCTATATCGGGCGTGCCCGCGTGGTGCCTTTGCGTAATACGGGGGCGGCGTTGTCACCATTCAATGCTTTCCTTATTTTGCAGGGTATAGAAACATTGGCGTTGCGTCTGGATAGAATTACCGATAATACGATCAAGATTGCGCAATATCTGAGCCATCATCCAAAAGTAAAATGGGTAAATTATGCTGGCTTACCAGACCACAAAGATCATGCGTTGGCGCAAAAATATTTGGGCGGCACGCCATCTGGCATATTAACTTTTGGTCTGGCCGGTGGTCGTGAGTCTGGCGCTCGCTTCCAGGATGCGTTGAAGTTATTTACGCGCTTGGTGAATATTGGTGATGCCAAGTCCCTCGCTTGCCACCTGGCAACGACGACGCATCGGCAATTGAATCCAGAAGAGTTGCTCAAAGCGGGTGTGACTGAAGATACAGTGCGTCTATCGGTAGGCATCGAACATATTGATGATTTGCTGGCGGATCTGGAGCAGGCAATACAAGCTTCCTGATCTGCTGTTGCTTCGCACTGACTAACTCTGTTCGACTCTTAATGACTCTGTAGTGAGGCTAATCGACAGCAGAGGATGGTAACTCATTGTGCCTGCTCGCTTTTTCGCTTCTTCATTTTGGGTCGTGAAATTTCCTTAACGCCGCAATTTGCGGCGTTTTTCTGTTTGAAAAAGCCATATTCTAGTTGCGCTTGTCAATGATGCCGATCATTGCTAACCGCCATATGCATCATATAATCCGACTGCTACGCACTCTTCGACAGGGGGCGTCATCCGGCTCATCTGGACAGATTAACTATTGCATTGACAGTCTGTTGCGCAGTTACTGTCCTTCATTGGAGTGTGGGAACAGTGGAAACGCCTTTGTAGTGTGGTCTTGCCTATTTATTAGCAACATGTAACATCCCTTGTAGCCCATAATCTTTATAGCCCGTATCGTTTTAGCCCGTATTGTTTTAGCCCTTATCGTTGCCGCACCTCATAATTGCGTGCCCACGATTTACCACTTACTCTCTCTTAAGCACATGCCGACTTCAAACTTATCCGCGCAGGCAAACGAATTAATGTCGTTGCAAACATTGGCTGACCTATTTCGTTGGCGGGTTGCTCAAACCCCTGATTTAGAAGCATATCGTCAGTTTGATGACGCGACTCAACAGTGGATAAGCTATTCCTGGCAACAGACCCAACAAAAAGTGCAGCAATTTGCACAGGCTTTAGCCACTTTGCAACCAGAGCGTGGTGCTCGTATCGCGATTTTGTTGCCAAATGGTTTGCATGCGGTCTGTATTGATCAGGCGGCTATGCAACTCGCCTGCGTGCCAGTACCTATGCATGCGCTGGATAACCCAGCCAGTATTGGCTATATTGTTGGTGACAGTGATGCGACGATGTTGATTGCGGCAACGGATCAGCAATGGAAAGATATCTCAGAAACCGGCATTGCCATGCCAGCCCTGCGTCAGGTCGTGGTATTGGACAAAACGGTGCAAGACCCGAGTTTCGTTAGTCCGGTGCCGTTGGCCACATTACAAGAGTGGTTGGCACAGGGCGTCAACACCACGCTCCCAGCGCAGAGTCCTACGCAAGGTGATCTCGCAGCGCTGGTCTATACATCGGGTACGACAGGTAAGCCAAAAGGCGTGATGTTGACCCATCTGAATGTGATGTCGAATGTGAAAGCTGTCGTCGTAAGAGTGGCGCCAGTTACCAGCGATGTGTTTTTGTCTTTCTTGCCCTTATCGCATACGTTTGAACGTACTGCTGGTTATTACCTTCCTGTTGCCGCTGGTGCTTGCGTGGCATTTTCACGGTCCACTAAACAATTGCCGGAAGACTTAACCATCGTTAAGCCAACTATCTTGATTTCTGTTCCGCGGATTTACGAGCGTGTTTATAGCGTGATTCAAACCAAGTTGGCGGCCTCAAAATTTGCGGCCAGCTTGTTTAATATGGCAATCAATGTAGGCTGGCGTCGTTTTTTGCGGGCACAAAAAGCCTTATCTGATAGCGCGTTGGCGGTGCTTGCTGATGAACTTGCCTGGCGCGTGCTGGATCCACTCGTTGCTGCCAAATTGAAACAGCAATTTGGCGGCAGAATTCGTGTTGCCGTTAGTGGTGGTGCCGCCTTATCTACGGTCATTTCGCGCTGTTTTCTCGGATTAGGTATCCCTATCGTCCAGGGTTACGGTATGACGGAAACCGCGCCTGTTGTCGCATTTAATTCTCCCGATGATAACGATCCGAACTCCGTTGGCAAAACCATGGACGGCGTTGAAGTGCGTATTGGTGAGAATAAAGAGTTGCAAGTACGTGGACCAAATGTGATGCGCGGTTATTGGAAGCGTGATGAAGATACCGCAAATGCCTTCATTGATGGCTGGTTACGTACTGGTGATCAGGCCTCGGTCATCGATGGGCGCGTGCGCATTTTGGGACGTGTCAAAGAAATTATTGTGACCTCTACGGGCGAAAAAATTGCGCCCGTAGACCTTGAGTTGGCTATTTTGACGGATGCGTCATTTGAACAAGCGTATGCATTTGGAGAAAACTCACCTTTCATTGGTTGTGCCGTCGTACTAAGCCAACGTTATTGGCAAGAATTAAGTTCAACGTTAGACCTTGATCCGGCCGATCCTAAAAGCTTACAAGCGCCTGCTGCTGTTGACGCAGTGGTGAAACGCGTACGGGAATTGACGACGAGCCTGCCGTTCTACGCACAACCTAAAGCAGCCATACTCTCGCTTGAACCTTGGACAATAGAAAATACCTTGATTACCCCGACCTTGAAATTAAAGCGGAATAATCTCGCGAACCACTTCGCCGCCGATATTGCCAGAATCTATGCGCCCCGACGTTAGTTATGATGGTTAAAATGAGTTCGCATTAAATTTGGTTTTAATTCGTAGCAACTAAGAAGGCAGGTATTCAAAGAAATTTGATACCTGTTTTTTTCGACTGGTATTGTGCCGGAATCCGCCAGTTCGATGGATGTCGCCATCATTTTAATGATTTCAGGTTTTGTATTTTTAATTAAGATTATTTATTCTGATCTGTGTTGATGGGCGAGTAAGACATTATTTCGCGCAGAAAATCTGAATTGAAAAAGAAAAAATCGAAAAAATGCAGGCTCTCCAATTATTTCAATTGACGTTCTTGCGCACTTCCCCTCTCATAGAGTTTGATAAAAATTGATCATGAGATCAGTGTTTGAGATAAAACGGAGATGCGCACTATGACATTACGGAAAGTGAAGAGCCTGGCTTGTATTTTAGTAACTGGTATGTTCGCGGGCTGTTTTTCAGTCGGCGCGACAGCACAGCAAACGACCAACCCAACATCAGAGTCGGCAGCCTTTGTGCTGAGCCCTTATAAATACGTTAAAAATGAGATGGCTTGGAATCACCAGCAGCTAACGACGTCAGTAACGGGAAAACCAACTTCATTTCTCGCAGTGATTCCACCTAGGTTGAACACCGTCACACTCGCGTTTGCGACAGGAGAATGTGGTAAGGAGACGTGGGAAGGCCTGTCGGGTCAGGATTTTGCGGATGCCAATATCGGGCCATTAGTGAGTGCTGGAAAAAAGTACATTATTTCTACTGGTGGCCAGGCAGGTAACTTTACGTGTGCCAGTGATGTCGGTTTTAGACAATTTATCGAACGCTATCAGACTACGCATTTACTTGGCTTTGATTTTGATATCGAAGCTGATCAATCAGTCGAACAAATTGATCAATTGATGCTGCGTATTCATGCTGCGCAAATTGCTTATCCGAATTTGCGGTTTTCATTTACATTACCGACGCTCGCTATCGTCGATAAATCAGCTTTAGGTACTATTGGTGTGACCGTCATGAACGCCATCCATCGTGCTGGATTGACTCATTACTATATCAATCTCATGGTGATGGACTACGGTGTTACATCATCAGAAGCTTGTGTCGTTGGCGCTGATGGTAAATGTGATATGGGGCGCTCCGCCATACAAGCAGCGCTTAATCTGCATAGCTTTTGGAACGTTCCCTTTGCTCAAATTGAATTGACGCCGATGATTGGTGGTAACGATACCGAGGATGAAACCTTTGATCTGAAAGATGTGGCGACAATTAGTGCATTTGCGCGGCAGTACAAATTGGCAGGGATACACTATTGGTCGATTGACCGCGATACTGATTGTGCGCCAGGTGCTGCATCGCCAACTTGTAACACTTATGGCAAAGCCGGGGTATTGGGTTTTACTAATGCATTTTTACAGCATCTGGCGCATTAAACGATCTACGGTGTCGTTTGCATGTCAAAAATGACAACTCGGGCGGGTTGCGCCCGCCCACCTGGCTATAGGTGCGTCGCGATGTTTTTGTAGCGCGGGGTAACCGGCGCTGTGCTTTGTATGTTTATTGACAATAAAGCGAAAGGACATCATTTTCACGTGCTTCAACACGCTGTACTGGACCGTTTGAGCAACGGTATTCAACGAATAGATGTTTTTGTCTGCCCATCGCCGGGTCGCCACAAAGATTATTATTAGCCTGAAATTCTACATGTCGACGCCATCCTGCAATGCGACGAATGGCTTCACTGGCATCACAAGCCTCTTCATGCGTACCATAACGTGCCGCCATAATCGTCATACGCCCGGCATCACGGTGACCTTCCTGTTGCTGGGCTGCCATAGCGTCACGATATCCCTGATCGTATCCCAGACGGTACTCAGCACTTTGTGAAAAGGCGGACGTAGAGGCTGTGCTGACTGCAAGCACTGCAATCACACCCAGCAAGGTTTTGCTAAATAAACGTGGTTTCAAGATTTTTCCTTTAAAAATACGCAAAAAAATGACGTTCGAATCATAACTGATGGACGAAATAGTACAAGGGTAGATACGTAAAACCAAAAGTGTTTGTTATTAAAAGTGCTATTTATTATTTCATTGTTTTGAACGTAAATTCGGTGTTTTACGAATCACGACTATAATTCGGACTTGATAAAGAAATAGATAGCAAAGAAAAACAATGACCAAAATTGAAGCAATGCAAAGAGTCAATGGCCGCTTGGGCTCGATCATCTTGCACGACAATAATACCTTTTGGTCCGCTTGTGGTCGTTATGGTGGCGATGAAGGTTGGTGGTTAAAAATACCATTAGCCAGTTTTAAGAGCGATATTCACATCATATTGAATCGCGAGAGCAGCAAAGTCTTTTTGCATTTAAAAATCAGAGCACGTGAAATTCTGAGCCCTGCCATGAAATTCCGATGCACCGATCAAATGGCAGAGATGTTTATTCCCGCAGCAAATATGCGTCGTCTCGGCGATATCCTGCCAGGCGGCAGTAAACATGGCTTGACGAAAAATATCGTTGCCGAATATCGATTCTGATACAGCCATGACCCAACAAGCTGGTAACGAGAATCAATTAAGTGTGGTTGGCCACGATGGCTTGCCGACCAGAGAGCGTAATCTGGCGATGCTTTCGTTGTCTATCGGCGTTGGCATGGCTTCTCTGGATACGGCGATTGCGAATACGGCGTTGCCCGCTATTGCGGAGCAATTACATACGTCCCCAGCTGACTCGGTTTGGATTATTAACGTGTATCAATTGGCAATGGTGGCGACTTTATTGCCATTCGCGGCGCTTGGCGAAGTCATTGGATATCGACGCATTTCTATCGCTGGATTGGTCCTGTTTACGTTGGCCTCGTTAGGCTGCGCCTGTTCATGGTCGTTGTCGTCACTTGTGATAGCGCGCTTATTTCAAGGCGTCGGTGCAAGTGCCATTATGGGCGTCAATACTGCAATGTTAAGAGCGATATTTCCCGCCAGATTGCAAGGGCGTGGATTTGGATTAAATTCGTTGGTTGTGGCGGTCGCGTTTGCTGTCGGGCCGACCACAGCTTCCTTAATTTTATCGGCTTGGACCTGGCCGTGGTTGTTTGCGATTAACGTTCCATTCGGCGTTTTTGCTTTCTTTTTAGGTCAAAGAGTATTACCGATGACCTATCGGGCGACGCATAAAATCGATGGACTTACCGCGCTTTACAATGTTGGTGCCTTCAGTATGCTGATTTTATTGCTAGGCGATGCAGCTCATCTGGCAGACAAAAAAATCTTGTTCGTCGAACTAGCAGTGACGATTTTCTTTTTTGCTTTATTGTTACGTCGGCAGGCAGGGCATCAAGCGCCGATGTTGCCGGTAGATTTGTTCCGTCGTCCCATCTTCTTCCTCTCGGTGATTACCTCGATTTGTACATTTGCTACGCAAAGTTTGGCCTTTGTTTCTTTACCATTTTATTTTGAAACTGTTCTGGGGCGTTCGCCTGTTGAAACTGGGTTTCTGATCACGCCATGGGCCGTGTTAGTTGCCATCATGGCGCCGGTTGCGGGGCGTTTGAGTGATCATTATTCACCGGGTGTTTTAGGCGGTATTGGTTTGGCGATTTTGTCGGTGGGTATGACGTCGTTGCTCGGTATTTCCTTGCATCCTTCCGCCTTCGATATTTGCTGGCGCATGGCGCTGTGCGGCATGGGATTTGGATTTTTTCAGGCGCCGAATTTAAAGGCAATTATGGGGGCAGCACCGTTGACGCGTGCTGGTAGCGCCAGTGGGGTAGTAGCAACTTCAAGGCTGATGGGACAAACCTCGGGCGCGGCTTTAGTGGCATTTTGCTTTAGCTTTTTTGCTGATAAAGCGACGCATTATGCGTTGGGGATGGGAGCCGTATTTGCTGCGGTAGCCAGCATTGCCAGCTTTTCCCGGTTGTTTGTGGGAAAGAGTCCAACTTAAAGCACACACCTCTCAGTCCAGAGTCATAGAGACAAGGATTGGGCGAACGAAGCTGAGGGTGGAAATCAGAAATCAGAAATCCGGAATCCTGAATCCTGAACCCTGAGCCCTGAATCAGTAATCATGACCTGACGCTGCCGCTGTCATTGACCTATATCTCAGGATTTTTCCCCTTTGTCTCTGTGTTTCCCAGGTGCGTGCTTTGATACTTATAGAATGACGATTGTTTGGTTTAGCCTACCCACAAAACGACCAGAGAGGCAAACAGGCAATAGGCACCAAAGAAGTGCCAGCGACCTTGCTCTAACCAGCGTGACAACCAGCGCAATGCGATCAGACCGGTCAGGAAACTCAAGACCATGCCCAGCAAGCCTGGAAACAAGGCGTGTAATAACACAGCACTATCACTCACCGCAGATGCGCTCTCTACTTTAAACAGACGATACGCTTCTTTAACGATTACCGCCGGTGTCAACACAACCGCCAGCGCGAAGCTGAACTGTTCCGCGCGACGACGATTGACACCCAATGCCAAACCGGTAGAAATTGTTGCGCCAGAACGCGAGAAACCACGGAATGGCAGGCACAAACCTTGTACCGCACCGATCCACAGGGCACTGCGGGTATTGACGTCTTCGTTACCTTTTTCTTTCATGCGTGAAGAAAGAATGATTAGTACACCGGCAGACGCCAGTGCGGCTGCCATCAATTTCGCGTTACCAAACAAGTGCTCGATTTCAAATTTGTCGGCGTTTTCAGCAAAAAAATGTTTGATGATCAATTGCAAACCAAAGCCAACAACACCTGTCGCGATCGTCGCGATGATCAGGTTCGCACCATTGGCACGAAATTGTTGCGCTGAAGCGAAGTAGGTTTCACGCCAGGATTTCCAGAAGTAAGCGATGACCGCAAACATGGTGCCTGTGTGCAGCATGACCAGAATCATGGTCATTTGTGGCGAGGTTGGATCCAGTCCCATTAATTTCTCAGCCACGATTACGTGTGCTGAACTGGAAACAGGCAAGAGTTCAGCAATGCCCTGAACCATAGCAAGAATGAGGATATAAAAGAATTCCATGCAGCTCTTTCGGGAAAAAGCGCAAGCATCGCTTATTCTGTGCCGTTTGTCACCACATCTCGCTCAAATTTCATGAAATTTTCATATTATCTTTTGCACGTGAAAAAGATCGAGAGATTTCTGTGAAACGACATCTGCCCAAAGAATAAGCCGTAAAAAAGCGTCACAAGAAATTTAATGGTTAATTTGCAATGATTACCTCTTTTAAGAAGATGTTACTTTGTCATGTTGACTTTGTACAACGGCATAGGAGGGCAATTTTTAATTATTAACAATTGTCATTTGTTTGTCATAAAAATACTGCTTTAAACCCAAGCTCTGTCGGTGGCGTCGCAATGACACTGATGAATTGTTGGTTTTTACTGACCGTACACCCTCGTTGCTCAATATATCGGATCACTATTAACGATTTACTTTGTTTTTGCTTCCAGCGATTATATGTTCATCACCTTTTGGGATGCTTCCACGAGGGTGAGTCAGCATGATGCGCTTTATTGGTGCAAACGATACGGGCATTAAACTTGCTTAAAATAAAGTTGAAAAGCGCGGGTATATTGCTAGAAATTCCAAACTATTCAAAATTTAATTTGGTATAGGCGCGCTTACACTGTTTATTGTTGGGAATCTGAATTTGCCTGACCTTCAGTGAGGAGAGCTGATACGAGACGGATCTGTATCAGGTGCAAATAAGAAGTGAGACATACACAAAGGATGAACATGAATCTCAGAAAAACAAAATTAAATCTATCGCTTGCGTCACTGTATTCAAATTACCAGGGCGCAAAGCAAAATACTGGTACGGTGGTGTGCGCGATTGCAGCTAGTTCGCTGATCTTGGCTAATCCGGCGTGGGCACAGCAAGCTGGCGATACAAGTGCACCAGCAACGCCAGTTGCAAAGGCAGGCGCGCTCACTGATCAAATTCAGTCAATTAATATTACGGCGACTAAGCGTAAAGAAGATGCCAGCAAAGTGCCATTGAGCGTTTCCGTCATTGGTGGCGATGATCTGGTGGCACAGCACATCACTGATTTTGCAGATGCGACCCGTTCTATCCCGAATATTTCGTTCTCAGGTGGCGGCGGTGGCGGTAACGCCGGTAACGGTCCAGGCTTATCCAACGTAGAAATGCGCGGTATCAGTTCGGCGGCGGGTTCAGCTACCGTCGGCGTTTATCTCGATGATGTATCGATGACAGCAGGTAATTTGTACAGTATGGGTAGTGCAGAACCAAAATTCTTCGATCTGGATCACATCGAAGTATTGCGCGGACCACAAGGTACTTTGTACGGTGCGAGCTCCATGGGTGGTACGATCAAATTTATTTCGAATCAACCCAATACGAAAGTCAACTCGACCGATATTTACACTGAGGTCTCCTCGACCGCAGGCGGTGGTACCAATTACCTCGGTAATGTCGTGTTTAACAAAGTGTTAAAGCAGGATGAGTTGGCATTACGTATTGGTATTCAAACGGCACACAATAGTGGCTTTATAAAGCTTGCAGATCCTAATACGACAGCAGTGATCGCCAATGGTATCAATAATGAAGATGATGCGGTCGTCAGATTGGCGCTCAAATGGAATGTCACTAAAGACCTGACAGTAACGCCATCATTGTTCTATCAACGGGTGAAAACTGGTGACATTGATGTCGCTTATACGCAGACGCTCGCTGGTGCAGCGCTGCCTAAAAATACGACGAGTAAGACTGTCGGTGAGCCAGGCAAAGATGTGTTGACGGTGCCGTCATTAACTTTGAACTACGACACCGGCTTTGGTGATTTGACGTCAGTGACAAGTTACTTTAAGCGTAACTTCGATCGTACTCAAGATGGCACAACGGTGAATAGCTCGTACTTGGGTTCGCAGGTTGCGTCGACAATTCCGGCAATTGCGGGTACACCCTTCAGCGCTACTAATTCATTGGCAAATGTTGTTGGAAATCTGCCATCCGCGGTTTATTTGAACAATGGTGTGACGCAATTCTCTCAAGAGGTGCGTTTGCTATCTAAACCGTATGATCCAAATGTCTCACCTTACACTTGGTTGGTCGGGGCGTACGCATCGAATCAACATACGAGTGTGATCGACAACGAACCAATTTTCGGGATTAATGCGGCATTTAAAACGGCTGGCGTCAGTATCACTGATCCAAATGTGCTTGCTAATCCAGTGAGTGCTGGTTTTCCAAACGACAATTCTTACTATGCTGGTCGTTACTATCATGACACCCAGCAAGCGGTCTTTGGTGAAGGCAATTACTATTTTAGTCCTGCATTCCACGCCACCGTTGGCGCGCGTTATTTGAAAGCAAGTCAAACCTTCACGCGTAATGGTTTGTATTATTTCGCGAATGATACGACCAATGATGGCGTCGCGCACTCTACGCAGTCGTCGAGCGGGAATAAGTTGACGCCAAAACTGTCGTTGACCTGGGAAGTTGATAAGAACAATACCTTGTATGCGTCGGCCACCGAAGGTTTCCGGGTTGGTGGTTCGAATTTCCTGCTGCCACTCGGCTACTGTAATTTGAGTTCAGCCAATCCAACTTCTTATGGCCCTGATAGTTTGTGGAGTTACGAAGTCGGTAATAAATCGCGCTTCTTGAATAACACTTTGTCGGTAAATGCAGACTTGTTCTACATTAATTGGAAAAATCTGCAGCAAGCCATCAACATTCCAGCTTGCGGTTATGCATATAACACCAACGTTGGTAACGCGACCAGCTCCGGAGCCGAATTTGAAATTAAATTCAAACCTACGAAGAGCCTGGTATTGGATTTAGCTGTCGGTTATACCGATGCAACCTTGTCCGATAGTGCAGGTGCAAATGCAGGTGTGATTGGTGCGGTTAAGGGTGCCAGAGTGCCAGGCGTACCTAAGTACAATATGGCACTGACTGCCCAGTACAACTTCTTTGTTAATGATGACATTTATGGTTTTGCGAGAGCAGCTGGACATTGGACAGGTGCCAGCTATGGTGCGCTTGATTCAACCAATCCAGATTACCAACGTCCGTCTTATGCGACTTATGATGCGAGTGTTGGCTTGACACGTGATGTGTGGGAAGTGACTTTGTATGTTAAAAATCTCGCCAACAATCAGAGCGTGATTCAGCGTCCACAGGTTCAGGGAACGGCGAATGAAGTTTATCGTATTTCACCGAGAAACATTGGCGTGAGCCTCTCAGCCAAGTTCTAATTATGAAGTAAATTGGCCTGCCCCGCGTTTTTGATTAAAACGCGGGGCAATTTTTTTGTCTAAGATCGAATTGCATTGATAGAAAATCGCAGTGTTTTTGCATCGTATTCAAATAATTCTGCGTAGCGTCCCCAGTCCGTGACTGTACGTAAGGTACGATTGGCTTCCGCTGTGTTGAGGTGATCTTCCAGCTCAGACATAAAGCGGAGCCTCGGTGCCTGATGTTCTTCTCTATCATCCAATACGCGGCGTATATGGGCTGCCAGCGGCAGGAATTGCAATAAATGTTCGCGAAATAATTGTTTCCGGGCGTCCATGCCAGCTTGGGCAAAAATTTTACCCGATGCACTTAAACGTATCGTTCCTGCTTTCAGTTCTGCAAATCCAAGCAGATGCAGCGCTTCCGCCACCGGCATTAAAACATCCACTCCAAGCACAAATGGTCTGGCAAGCTTGGCTAATTCAGCTTCGCCATTAAAGGCGGGCGATTGCAATGTTTCAATCAATCCACAAAGGCGATTACTCGATGCACTGGGCAGCATTTGTGAGAGCCCACCGTGCAACTGGTGCTGTGCATCAATTGATTCGATAGCGCGTGAAGTGAGTATCGAATACACCTGGTCGACGATGGCATGAAAGTCAGGCGCAAGGCGATTCCGAGGTTGCTCTAACGGCACTTGAATTTCTGCGGCGATGCGGCCTGGATTAGACGCCAGAATCAAAATGCGATCACACATAAGTACGGCTTCTTCAATATTGTGAGTGACCATTAAAATGGATTTCATCGGCAGTTGATGACCCTGCCAAAGATCAAGTAAATCACTGCGCAAAATTTCTGATGTCAGGACGTCCAGTGCTGAGAAGGGTTCGTCCATCAATAGGATCGTTGGTTGTACCACCAGAGCGCGGGCAAACCCAACCCGCTGGCGCATGCCACCTGATAATTCTCTCGGATAGGCAGACTCAAAGCCATCCAATCCGATGACATCAATCGCCGCCAGAGCACGTTTGCGCTTGACGTCTGAAGGCAAGTCTAAAGCATCCAAACCTGCTTCAACATTTTCCAACACCGTCAGCCAAGGGAATAAGGCAAAGGTTTGAAAAACGACAGCAATCCCCTCTGCTGGTTCCGTTAGTGCTTTGCCGTTGTAGCGTACCTCGCCCGTTGTTGGAGGTATAAGCCCTGCCGCAATTCGAAGCAAGGTTGATTTGCCAGAACCAGAGCGTCCCAACAAACCAAGAATTTCGCCTGAACGAGCAATCACGTCGATATTTTCGAGCACTGGTAAATTGCCACCCTCCGGTTTTGAAAAGGTTTTGCCAACATGTTGTAAGGCAATAATCGCCTCATTAATTGTTTCGCTCATAGTCGATTTATTCCTCGTTCATGTCAGCATTTATATCCGCTAATCAAGCCGTGTCCTACGTTCAGCAAACGTATAGAGTGGGCGCCACAGCAAGCGATTCATCGCAATCACGAACAAAGACATGACGCTGATGCCCAATGCAATTTGTGGATAATTGCCAGCTTCTGTCATGCTTGAGATATAGGCACCCAAGCCTGCGCCATTTAATTTGGTCGATCCCCAATTCACTACTTCTGACACGATGCTGGCATTCCATGCGCCCCCAGACGCAGTGATGGCGCCAGTAACGTAATAAGGCAAAATCCCCGGAAGCATGACGTCGCGCCACCAACGCCAGCTTTTGATCCTGAAACTACGCGCCGATTCCAATAAGTCGCTGGGAAAAGCCGTGACGCCGGCAATCACATTAAAGAGGATGTACCACTGTGTACCCAAAATCATTAAGGGCGTTAGCCAGATGCGTGGATTGGCGTCATACCGTACAATCAGAAACACCGCCACCGGGAACATCAGATTCGCAGGGAATGCCGCTAAAAATTGCGCAAAAGGCTGCACAATTTGTGCCCATCGCGGCCTCAGACCGACTGCCACGCCGATCGGAACCCAGATGAACGTAGCAATCGTGATCAGTACGACGACTCTCAATAGCGTCAGTAAGCCGGCTTGGAAGACGGTAAGCAGATCGTTGAATGTCACCTCATTTTTAAAAAAATGTGCCAGTAACCCTATTCCATAAGCCAACGCTAGTAGTACCAAGGTCAACCACAGGCGATCAAGTAATTGACGTTGTGCAGCGGCTTGCGTTACCCGTGGAATTTTATCCAGCCAAGATAAACGCGCTCGACCAACATTTTGTAAATGACGGGTGATGCGGCTACTTGCCGGCTGCAAATAGCGTGTGCCGCTGATCAATGAAACGAGCCAGCTTTTCGCACTGACTTGTGCCGTCGTTTGTTCAAAACGGAATTTTTCAGCCCATGCAACTAAGGGGCGAAACAGCAGTTGATCGTATAAAAGAATGGTGATCGTCATGGCGAGAATCGCCCAGGCAATCGCACTCAGATCGCGGCGTTCAATCGCCGTGGCGACATATGAACCAATGCCAGGTAAGGTGATTTTTAATGTGCCCACCGTAATTGCTTCTGACGCAACGACAAAGAACCAGCCGCCCGACATCGACATCATCATGTTCCAGATCAACCCTGGCATGGCAAACGGTACTTCTAAGCGCCAAAATCGTTGCCATCCAGAAAAACGAAAACTGCGACACGCCTCATCTAAGTCATTTGGAATCATGCGTAACGACTCGTAGAAGCTAAACGCCATGTTCCATGCCTGACTTGTGAAAATGGCAAAGATAGCCGCCAGTTCTGGCCCAAGGACATTGCCTGGAAAAAGCGCGATGAAAAACACCGTCGTGAAAGACAAGTAGCCGAGCACCGGCACTGACTGCAACACGTCCAATAAGGGAATCAACACCAATGCCGCACGTCGACTCTTGGCGGCCAAGGTCGCATAGACAAATGTGAACACCAAAGAAGCCAACATCGCCGCTAGCATGCGCATGATCGTACGCAATGCATAGTTCGGCAAAGCCGATACAGACAAAGATATCTCAGGCTGATGTGCTTGCGTAAACGGCATGAGCATCTGGTGTGCACCCGAACCGAGTAAAGTAATAACCGTCAGTACCAAGACCACGGCAAAGACGTCACGCCATCCAGGTGCAACTTGATTGCCGTCATTTCTGACCACCATTGCGAGGCCTTGATGCATACGACTCCTATTGGAATGTCGATGAAAAATCGAAAGATTGGCCAGCAAAATCAAGTGCCGATCAAATTCCGATCATGTAGCGATGCGGTTGTTTTTTTAACCCAGTTGTAACGATGATCGCCAACTTATTGCTCGCAATGACCAACCACTAGCCATCTAAACACGTCTCGTTGGAAGGAACTGTGCTTTATCAGACGCATGTCTAACGTTTATCAAATGTTTATCAAAGCGCGAGAGTTCAGTGAGCTTAGGTGCTGTTTGTGGCAAGTTGATGACAAGAAGAAGGTTCTTTGATTTTCAACAAACCAGCACTATTGTTCAGACGCCAGTAACACGCCGTTGCCTTCAACGTGAGTATCGGATGATCAAATGGGATTAGTACTGTTGACTCTACGGAATTCAGGCATTGCGGTTCTCATGTTCATGACATCATTCATGAATTTCATCAAAAATCAAAAATCAAAAATCGGTAGTTGTCAACAAAGATGTCGCGTCAAGTCATGCTGCTAGCATTAGTTCCTCTGCCTGATTTCGTTTCGGATTCAGCCAGACCTCGTCCTTCAATTTCCAATCCCGCGTCGCACCAGACCA
>NZ_JBMPPH010000029.1:0-53631 GCF_049340285.1 Undibacterium sp. SXout20W
TGGGTAAGATGTGTGTATGTCATTTCGGGCAACTTTGACTTGGAGGTCTGGAAGGCCGGATGCTACTGCATCTTCCCACCTTTAACCATTTATCTTCAGTTGCACTTCATAGTTGAACTCGCGAATCATTAAAAACCAACTAAATCATTATTTGGGTATCGAACTTGAGGTAACGAATCTGCGCAACCGGAGTTTGGCGCGTGTCCCCGCATGCCCTGTTCTCGCATGAAAAATAGGAGGGAAATTCAGATCAAATCGACAAGCGCTAGTCGTTGGCATTGCTGTGAATTGGTTAATTAACGCTGGCATTTACTAGCTAGGCTTTTACTCTGGAAGTCAACAGCGTGTATACGAAACGTTCGAAAAATACACATTTCTGCCCTTGACACCAATAAGCAAAACGGATCCGTTGAAAATGAAAAATGAATTCACCTTTAACAGAAAAATGAAACTCATCGTTGTTTTGCTATCGACAGTTGTTTTAAACAATCCGGTATGGGCGTCAGATTTTCCCGAGGACGTGGCGACATTTCTAGCCGATCGTGAGTCTTGCGATCATTGGCGTGGAGAGGATGGTTATGATGCAGAACGACGAGCGGATATAGATTGGTCAATCTGTAACTCATGCACAGGTACTGATAAAAAACTTGCTCTTTTGAAGAAAAAATACCGTGACAACATATTAATTATAGAAAAACTTAATGAGTTGGAGCCAAAGATTGAACCAAAAAATAAAGCTAAGGCGAAACTTTTTTGCAGTAAAACACGCAAACCCTCGTGGTATGAAGAGTGAGATGTAATAGACTAGTCGCGGCCCGAGGTAGACACTTTCTTTAGTTTTGATTAAATTGGAAATATCGATGCGACGAGAACCAGCGATAGTATTGGCAACTGCCTTGTCAATTATTCCCGGCATTTTCATTTCCAACTTTGGCGCTGCAGAAGCAAAATATGGAATCATATTGATATTGATGAATATGTCTATGTATTGTGTAATGGTAGTGATGATCTTGGCTTTACTTCCGATGTTACTTTCTGCTTTTAAATTTTATTCACTGCGCGTTTATGTATTCACCGGTCTAATTTGCTCGCTATTACTTTACGCATTAATTTTGCAAGTTGCTGATCATTGGCTAAGTGGACTAGCGGACGCAATAAGTCTGTTTTCTGCGTTTTTGCTTGTACCGGCACTTGAACTCATCGGGGCAAAACGTTGAACAAGTTAGCAGGGGCAACGCATAATTCCATCAATGAAATCTCTGCTATAACGCCTAACTAACAATGAAAATATTAAAATTAATCGGCTGCATAATTTTGGGTTTATTTTCCGTCGCGCTAGTTGGTTTGTTGTGTCTCTTATCTATTTTCAAAGACGAAGGTAAGCCAAGTGTTGTTAGTTCAGTTGATATCGTTTCCCCGAATCATGAATGGATCGCAACTGAGGAAGTTATTGATAACGGCTTAGGTTTTGGTCAAGGGATGCTGTTTGACGAAATTCATATTCATCGCTTGGCGGAAAATTTTCATGACCATGGGGACGACGATACGTCGGTTGTTTTCTACGTCGATGTTGCGGGGGACAAAGGCGATCCTCCAAAAATTTCATGGATTGACCCAACACATATGATTATCACGTATGAAGATTCGAGGCATAACAAAAGAAGTCAACCAGGCAAGAGGATTAAGGTTTTTCGTGGAATTGATATCGAGTACAAGAATTTATAAATCCAATTGAAACACTCGGCGAATTAATTTGCATCAATTTGATGACAGCAATGTAAATTCCTGACTGCTGCCTAAGGCCGCACACATAGACCATCCCCCAAAAACATCAACCACAGCAATCCGCTTTTACCGGCCAGGTCTTCAAAATTAAAAAATCATTTTTCTCAATTGACGGACTTTTGGAATGCAAATGAGCGATACCTTTGGGTGAAGATACCGCTAAAGTTATGACCAACTCAAATCGGTTCGACTCAATGGCAACTGCCTCACCCGCTTGCCCGTTGCAGCAAAAATCGCGTTACAAACGGCAGGGGCCAGTGGCGGGAATGCGGGTTCGCCTAGACCGGTCACCGGAAAATCCGTTTTCAAAAAATGTACGTCAATACGCGTCGGTGTTTGCGGCATGCGAAGTAACGGGTATTGATGAAAATTACTTTGTACTATGGCGCCGCTGGCGATATTTAATTCCGGGTACATCAATGTGCTAAGTCCGTCGATGACGGAACCTTGTACCTGATTTTCAGCACCACTAAGATTGACGATCTGTGAACCGATGTCAGACACGACCACCACGCGATCAACCGTGAGCTCGCCTTTTTTTGAAACAGTAACTTCGGCAACTTCGGCGATATAGCCGCGATGACTAAAATAGCACGCCATACCTTGGCCTTGCCCGCGCTGAAACGTGCGTTGACCCCACGACGATTTTTCGGCAGCGTGTTGCAAGACGTGCTTCATACGAGCGACGTTGTAGGAAACGCCTCGATCACCGGTTGCTTGCATAATTTCTTTATCACCGAGAAGTTCTAAGCGAAATTCCAATGGATCTCGGGAAGCAGCGTGCGCTAACTCATCGATAAAGCTTTGGAAGACCCAAGCGAACACATTACTTCCTGGCGCACGCCACGGACCCATCGGTATGCTACATTCCAATGCAGTTTGTTCCATCAGACAATTTTTAACCCAACGACCTGGAAATTCATCAGTGTTTAGGGACCCACCGCTACCGGGCTGCAAGATACTTTGCCCCTCTTTTTGTATCCGGTTGGCAAAGGTGACAAAGTGATTATGCCAAGCTGACACACGACCTTTTTCATCCAGCGCACCGCGCAGAAAATGAAATCCACCTGCTCGGAAATGATCGTGCTGCATGTCATCTTCACGCGACCAAGTCAACTTAACCGGCGCCTTGACGCACTGTGCAATTGCGGCGGCTTCGATGACGTAATCAGCGCTGAGCCTGCGCCCAAATCCACCACCACTCCGTGTAATGTGGAGCGTGATTTTTTCTTTAGGAATGTGCAGTGTTGATGCGATGAGGTCTTGTCCGGCAGCGGGATTTTGCGTTGGCACCCACAACTCCATCGTGCCAACTTCGGCATTGAACCACGCTGTGCAATTTTGCGGCTCCATGCTGGCGTGCGAGATAAACGGATAGCTGTAAGCCGCTTCAACGGTACTCACGGCTTTATTAAACGCAGTACTTACGTCACCGTCATTGCGTAAGATCGTCTCACCTGGCTGACGCGATTTGGATTGTGCTTGCGAGACAAAATTCTCCCAATTATCGGCCGCACCCCTACCTTCATCCCAAACAACGTTCAATTTTTTGCGCGCACTGAATGCCGACCACGTCGAATTAGCAACAATCGCAACCCCCGACATTAAGCCACGCGGGTTATTAGGAACTCCATCAATAATGAAGGCATCGTGCACACCCGGTAAGGCTTTGATTTCAGCTAAATTGGCGCTGAGTGCTTTGCCGCCTAATACGGGGCATTTAGCAAAACTAGCGTACAACATGCCGGGAAGCTTTGTATCGATGCCAAATAGTGGTTTACCTGAGACGATCGCTGCGTTGTCTACGCCACCGATACGAGTACCTAAAATTTTATACTCTGACGGGTTTTTCAGCACGACAGATTTTGGATCTGGCACAGGTAATTTCGATGCAGACACGACCAAGTCAGCATAGCTGACACGACGACTCGTTTTATCGTGTAACACCGCGCTATCCGCCGCCCGGCATTCAGCAACGGGTACCGCCCATTTTTGGGCCGCAGCCGCAATCAACATGGTACGCACCGTCGCACCGAGACGATGAAAGTCATTGTAGTTCGTCGGCGTAGAGGTTGAACCGCCGGCACTTTGGCTTCCGTAGATAGGATTCAAATCACCTTGAATGATCTGTACATCTTTCCAGTTAACCTCAAGTTCTTCGGCGATCACCATTGGCAGTGAGGTTTTAATCCCTTGACCAATTTCAGGTTGCTTGGAAATAATCGTCACGCGCCCATCAAGTGCAATGCGAATAAACGCATTCGGTGTAAAGTCTGATGAATCCCCTCGCGCCTTACTAATCTGCGCTAGTGCACCAGAACCGTAAATACCTAATACCAAACCACCAACAACTGAATGGCGCAGAAAATCCCTACGGGACAAGCTTTGAGGTGATTTTCTGTTCATTTTTTACTCCCGGCGGATTTCGGGGTGGTCAGACTAATCTCCGCCGCACGATGAATACCGGCACGAATTCGCAAATACGTTGCGCAGCGACATAAGTTACCGGCCATCGCCGTATCAATATCAGCGTCGTTGGGGTGTGGATTGGATTTGAGTAGCGCAACAGCACTCATGATCTGACCTGCCTGGCAGTAGCCACACTGCGGAACATCAAGTTCCTGCCATGCTTGTTGCAGCGGATGTTGGGTGTGGCGATCCAAACCTTCGATGGTGGTGACTTTGCGTTGACCAACTGTTGAAACTGGCAGTAAGCAAGAGCGACCAGGCACACCGTCAACATGCACAGTACAGGCACCACATTGCCCAACACCACAACCGTATTTAGTACCAACCAGACCGATGGTATCGCGCAAGACCCAAAGCAAAGGCGTATCCGGATCGACATCGACCTTATGCTTCTCACCATTTATATGCAGTACAAAGCTTTTCATGACGGCGTGCCTTAAAAAAGTAGTCAAGTAATTATAGTCCGGTTGACACTTTGCCTTAGTGCAGCCATTGAAACGTAATGTTGTCGTGAAGTTGCTTTGGGAATCTTAAATAACGGCGTAGTCTACCTCCCCTTACACCACGTTTTGCAAAGACGCCAATAAAGATCGCCCATGCAGAAAAAGATTCCACTTAACTTTAAGATAGCGTTGATGCCCTGGCCTGACTTGTCACGTAAATCGCGATACATATAAAAATGTTACACTCAAGTAACGTGAAACCTACGAGCAGTTTTACCTGACAACTACCCTCAAAGCTTAATATGGTCCCATTGAATCTTAATCCAGTACAAATCTCCCGCATTATTGAAATGGCTTGGGAAGATAAAACGACTTTTGAGGCAATTAAAGTTAATTTTGGATTAACAGAATCAGAAGTGATCAAACTCATGCGCAGCGAACTAAAACCTGGTTCGTTCGCATTATGGCGCAAGCGTGTGACCGGGAGAACATCAAAACATGGTGGTCTGCGCGATTACAAAGTGACCAAAGCTTTTAGCCCGTCTCAATATAAAGTAACGCGGTAGTATTGATCATAAATAACGCACAAGTGAAGCAAAAGTGCAGCAAAAGTGACTCAATAAAATGGTCATTAGATAGCTTCGATAACACTATCTATCATTGATCGTCACCCTATAAAAAAACCCCACAAACATTGTTCGTGAGGTTTTTGGAACAACAAAAAACAAAACCAAGCAAAGCGATCAATCACCGCCGTGGGTATACTCCGCGGCACTGACTGGTGCATTAACGCCAGATTTTCCTTCAAAGAAAAATGGCTGGCGTGCTTTCTTAGTTGTGCCAGTTTCATTCATCGTTGCCGTGTCATACAAACGACCGTTCAGGACTACCTGGGTCACGCGATCCGATTGACGAATGTCGTGTAAAACATCTCCATCAACAATCATCAGATCTGCCAGCTTACCGACTTCAAGAGAACCGACGTCTTTATCCAGACCCAGATAACGTGCACCGTTGATGGTGGCGCTACGTAAGGCTTGCAGCGGTGTCATTCCACCACGTACCAGACTCCACATTTCCCAATGCGCAGCGAGGCCTTCACGTTGACCATGCGCACCCAGATTGACAGGTACACCAGCGTTTTGCAGTTTGGTAGCAACTTCAGCGGCGCGGAAGACGTTGTAATCTTCTTCAGGTGCGATTTCACGACGGACGCCGCGTGACTCCAGTACGGTGCGCGGTACATATTTAGATAGCAAAGGATGTTTCCAGACATCGGTATGTGCGTACCAATAATGTTCTCCATCCAGACCGCCATACGCAACCCCCAGCGTTGGCGTGTAGCCCACCTGGGTTTGTGACCACAATTGCGTCACATCGTCGTATACCTTCACCACTGGGAGCGCATGTTCAACGCCGGTATGACCATCGATCACCATCGTCATATTGGCTTGGAACAAGGAACCGCCTTCTGGTACCACCATCATCTCTGTTTCACGCGCCGCTTCCAGCACTTGTTGACGTTGATCGCGGCGAGGTTGGTTATAGCTCTTCACCGAAATTGCGCCGAGAGCTTTCTGACGTTTCAAGTGCGTCAACGCATCATCGAGATTATTCACGACTGCCGAAAAATTCGCCTTGGCACCATACAAAATCGTACCCGTGGAAAAAATGCGTGGCGCGACAACGACGCCTGCTTTTTGCATTTCACTGTGCGAGAAAATTTCATTGCTGTCGTTCGATGGATCATGCAACGTCGTCACGCCAAAGGCTAGAGAGGCGTAATCGATCCAACTTTGTTGAGGAATAATACCGCCCTCACCCATACCGCCATGCCAATGGACATCAACCAGACCAGGCAAAACAGTCTTGCCTGTGGCATCAATTTGTGTTGCTCCTGCCGGAACAGCAATATCACTTGCCTTACCAATTTGAGTAATCCGATTATCGACAATGACAATGCGGCCGTTTTCGATCACTTCGTCACCGCGCATTGTTGCGATACGGGCACCGGAAATCACCGTTGTACCATGTGGTTTGTCAGTGGTCTCGGAAAAGCCAATCTTGACGCCATGTTCAGTTGGTTTAGGCAATTCGGCAGATGCGCCGGGTATGAAAGCGAAAGCATCTTTCAGATCACGCGTGAACAATTCGCCACCCAATGAAAAATGAATTTGTTTGCTATCGCCAGACCAATGCAGATACTGCCCGGCATTGATATCTAATTGCTTAACAGGCAGCGAGTCCATTTTTGCGCCTATCGTAATTGCCTTACCAGCCACAGGCAAAGGTGTTACGTAAGCGTGAAAACGCTCACCAAATGCGAGCCACTGTCCATCTGGCGAGATGGCGAACTCACCCGCGAATTCACTCGTTGCGACTGCTTGCTCAGGTTTGCCGTCCAGAGAAATCTTCACCAGTGAAGTAGTCCAGTCCACTTCACTCGTGTATTTGGTACGGCTGACAAAAACTTCTTTTGAATCTTTACCGAACTGCGGCGCACTGCCTTCCTCGGTCAGTAAACGCACTGGAGATTTTCCATCAGCATCTACCACATACACACCCGTTTCCAAACCGTACCATGGGGTCGTCAGGTAGCCCCCTTTAGACTTCACAAAAACGACTTGCTTACCATCAGGAGAGTAACGCGCTTGTGTATATTTTCCAGGCCGGCTGGTCAAAATGGTTTCTTTACCACTGCCAATATTGATACTACGCACTGAACCCGTCTTTTGATCATCCCAGGTCGTGAAGACCACATTTTTTCCATCACGAGAAAAACTTGGAAAATACTCAAAATAACTGTTCTGCTTGGATAAACGACGAGGGGTACCATTCGGCAAATCACGGATATAAAGGTGCCCTAAAGCAGAATAAACGACCTTATCACCTTGCGGTGCGACATTCACCGAACGTAATTGATGAACTTCAAACTGGTCTGGCGCTACCGCATGTGGAAAACGCAGCGCAGAGCGGATTTCTCGCGTATCTTTAACGTGAAAAGGAATTTCTGTTGCTTTTTGCGCAAAGGGGTCAAGGCGCCAGATCTTACCTTGCGCCCATACAACGATTTCTTTACTGCCTGGCATCCATGCAAACGATGGATAGACACCTTGCACAGCCCAAGATTCTTGCATGTCACGTTCTAACTGTGGCCATGCTGCAACTTCTTCACCGGTATCGAGATTTTTTAAGAACAGAGTCGATTGATTGCGGATACGACGCACAAATGCCAGATATTTACCATCCGGCGAAGGCACAGGACGTACGGCGCCACCTGGGCCGCTGACAATTGCTTTGACCTTGCCATCGTGTAAATCTTTACGGAAAATTTGGTAAATCTGACCATTTGAGTCTTTGTTATATTCAAATGAAGTGCCTTCGGTCGTATCTTGTGAATAGTAGACGTAACGCCCATCAGGTGAAAAAGCGGGTTCACCTAAATCTTTTTGCCAATTCGGTTTTTCATTCAATTGCACCCCTGAACCGCCGCTCGTGTGGTACATCCAAATTTCACCTGAACCGAGGGAACGCGTACCGCTGTAGTGCTTGCGAGCAGCGATGTATTGCCCGTCCGGACTCCAGACCGGGTTATTCAACATACGGTAATCTTCTTTGGTAACGGCATGCGGATTGCTGCCGTCAATATTCATCACCCAGATATTGTCACCACCACCCGCATCCGACATGTAGGCGAGCTGCTTGCCATCGGGAGAAAATTTAGCCTGCATTTCCCAGGCAATCGAATGCGTCAAAGGTTTTGCTTCGCCGCCTTTGATAGGCAATAAATATAAGTCGCCTAACAAATCAAAAACTACCTGTTGGCCATCCGGACTGACATCAACGCTCATCCAAGTGCCGGTATGCGTATCAATATTCACAGACTTCGATTCACCTGGTGGATGATTAACATCCCATTTTTTGGCTTCGGCTTCTGGCTTAGCGTCCGGCTTGGACGTATCAGCAGCGAATCCAGCTGCGGCTGGAAAACACATCATGATGGCGATGACGCCGGGCAATAAGCCGGGCAATAAATTTGAACTACGCATACGCTCTCCCCTGTTTTATTTTGCCGCACAATTGATGGACGGATTAGCGTATTCTGATACATCGCCATGCCAGAAGTTCCTCCAACAACAATTTCCGGAGAATGTTTGTGCAATCATTGCTAGCACGGAAGAAAATCGCGTACTTTAAACGCGAAATAAATTAAATTCTTTGTCTAAATTTATTGCCTGAATTTATTACATGGATTTATTACCTGAATTCATTAGCTGAATTCATTACCAGAATTTATTACCTACAGGTGTTGAAATTGCCGAACCAGATTTTCACTCACTCCCCAGTCTTGTAAAATCTCCCGACTATGCTGTCCCGGACGTGCAGGTGGTGGAGGGACTTCTGCCGCTGTCCGGCTAAAGCGTGGAGCGGGTGCCGGTTGCTGTACGCCATCGATCTCCATAAAATTCCCACGTGCCAAATTATGGGGATGCTGCGGTGCCTCATTCATATCCAATACCGGAGCGAAGCAGACATCGGTTCCTTCCAATATTTCACACCACTGGTCGCGCGTTTTTGAGGCGAATAAAGCGGCAAACTTTTGCTTCAATACAGGCCAGGATATCGCGTCCATCTGCGCGTGAAACGAGGAGTCCTGCACTTCAGTCAATTTCAATAACAAGGCATAAAACTGTGGCTCTATCGCGCCAATTGTGATGAACTTACCATCAGCACACGCATAACTATCGTAGAACGGTGCACCACCATCCAATAAATTAGCACTTCGCTCTGATCCCCAGGCACCAAATTGTTTGAAGCCGTAGATCATCGCCCCAAGTAACGCAGAACCATCCACCATGGCCGCATCCACTACTTGGCCAAGACCAGACTTTTGCGCTTCTAGCGCAGCACAAACAACACCAAATGCCAACATCATTGCACCGCCGCCAAAGTCCGCCACCAAATTTAATGGCGGCGGCGGTGGCGTGTCTGCACGCCCCATTGCATGCAACATCCCAGTCAACGCCAAATAATTGAGGTCGTGTCCAGCCGCGTGCGCCAACGGGCCATGTTGTCCCCATCCAGTAATCCGACCATAAACCAACTTTGCATTACGTGTCAGACAGATATCCGGCCCCAATCCTAAACGCTCCATGACACCAGGCCTGAATCCTTCGAGCAAAATATCTGCTTTATCGATCAGTTCCAGCAATACGGCCTGATCAGCAGATTGCTTCAAATCTAAAGCCAAAGATCGCCGACCACGCGCCAACACATCGTATTTTGTACCGAGAATAGGAAAAGCGGTCTTCTCACCAGGCTTCGTCTTTCTATCAATCCGGATGACTTCAGCCCCCATATCCGCCAACATCATCGCAGCAAAAGGACCTGGCCCCAAGCCGACCATTTCAACGACACGCAAACCAGTTAATGGACCACTCATGCATAGACTCATTTCAAAAAAACGACGAAAAATGGATTCATACTTTGCTCTTTCACGCCTGCGCATAGCCAAGGCACCTGCATTGCTTGCTCCCTTCTCAGACGATCAAAGTGAGCGTGAAATAATCTCTTTCATGATCTCATTTGCACCACCATAAATCCGTTGTACTCGCGCATCAACGTACATTTGCGCGATTGGGTATTCCAGCATATAGCCATAACCACCGAACAATTGCAGGCACTGATCAATCACTTTACATTGCAAATCCGAAATCCAATATTTCGCCATTGAGGCAAGTTCAGTATCCATGCGACCTTCCAGCATATCGACGATGCAACGATCAATAAAAGTACGCGCAATGGTTGCTTCGGTTTTGATTTCAGCCAATACAAAACGCGTATTCTGCATCTCAATCAAGGCCTGTCCGAATGCCTTACGTTCGCGTGTATGCTCAATCGTCAAACGCAAAGCGCGCTCGATAGCGGCGACACCGGCGACACCAAGAATCGTACGTTCATAAGGAAGCTCTGTCATCAATTGATAGAAACCTTTTCCTTCGACGCCACCTAACACTGCATCTGCAGGCACCCGCACGTCGTCAAAAAATAATTCGCATGTATCCTGACCTTTTTGACCAATTTTTTCCAGAATACGGCCAACTCTATAGCCTGGACAATTTTTGGTCTCGACCAAGATCAACGAAACGCCTTTACTACCAGCATCCGGATCAGTCTTTGTCACAACAACGACCAGATCGGCAAGATACCCATTCGAAATAAAAATCTTAGAACCATTGATGCGATACGTATCACCATCGAGTACTGCACTAGTTCGTATCCCTTTTAGATCTGAACCAGCGCCAGGTTCAGACATTGCAATCGCAGCGACCATCTCGCCACTGGCCAATAAGGGAAGGTATTTTTTCTTCTGGGCCTCTGTACCTTGATTCAAAATGTAATGAGCAACGATCGCATGTACATGAATTCCGAATGCCATATCACCCGCGTAACTTAACTCTTCAAAGACGATCGCCTGATGAGAAAAATTGCCACCTGAACCACCATATTCTTCCGGAATATCCGCCAGCAACATCCCCATCTCGCCACCCTTAAGCCAAAGCTCGCGATCAACGTGCTGCTGCTTTCGCCAACGTTCTTGATGGGGCGTCACTTCTGCGTCAACAAAGCGACGAATCGCGTCACGAAAACTGTCCAGCTCAGGGCTCATCCATGGTGAAGTGTAATTCATGTCATTTTCTCTCAATACTTAGGATTGACGGTACATTGTGACCACGCACGCGCCACCCAGTCCCAGATTATGTTGCAACGCGATTCGCGCACCCTGCACTTGACGGTCGCCAGCATTGCCCCGGAGTTGTTGAGTGAGCTCAAAACATTGTGCCAGTCCAGTTGCACCAAGAGGATGTCCTTTGGATAGCAAGCCACCTGAAGGATTTGTGACAACGTTACCGCCGTAAGTATTATCACCATCGTCAATAAACTTCTCAGCGCCACCTTCAGGACACAAGCCCAAAGCTTCATAAGTAATCAATTCGTTATGAGCAAAGCAATCATGTAATTCGACCACATCAAGATCAGCAGGGCCAATCCCAGTTTGGGCATAGACCTTGGCAGCAGCTTCTTTGCTCATATCATAGCCAACAACTTGCATCATGTCGTCAGTATTAAAAGTACCCGGCTTGTCTGTCGTCATTGCCTGCCCTGCAATGTAGACCTGCATATTAAGTCTATGCTGTTGTGCGAATTTTTCGGAAACCAGTACCGCTGCCGCTGCGCCACAAGTTGGGGGACACGCCATGAGTTTCGTCATCACACCCGGCCAGATCGTCGTCGCGTTCATCACGTCGTCCGCAGTCACAACTTGCTTAAAGAGAGCCAAGGGATTATTCGCTGCATGACGACTGGCTTTCGCGCGAATTTTTGCAAAGGACTCCATCGGGGTACCATATTTCTGCATGTGACTTAAGCCTGCGCCACCAAAATAGCGCAGTGCCAAGGGCAATTGCGACATGCCAACCAACTTTTCAGTGACCGCATCGAAATCATCAAAGGGACTAGGCCTGTCCTGAAAAATTGAACCTAACGCACCGGGACTCATTTGCTCAAAACCAAGTACCAGGACACAGTCAACAGCGCCACTCGCGATGGCTTGTCTTCCTAAAAACAACGCTGTAGAGCCAGTCGAGCAATTATTGTTCACATTGACAATCGGGATACCGGACATGCCCACCTGGTATAAGGCTTTTTGCCCTGCAGTCGAATCACCATAGACGTAACCAACGTAGGCTTGTTCGATATCGTCGTAAGTTAATCCTGCATCCGTCAAAGCCAATTTAGCTGCCGCTGCCCCCATCTGGTCATATTTAGCACTGTTACCAGGTTTGGCAAAAGGAATCATTCCAACTCCTGATACATAGACTTGCTGACTCATAAGCGTCTCCGATTTTTATTCATGTTTTGTGTTTATTCGATGACTCCACATCACTATCAGAGTGGAATTATTTTTCCAACCACATAGTTGAATGTGACTATTTCATCATTTAATTATAAAATAATAGGTCAACTGACCAATAAAGTGAAAATTATAGGTCATGCGTACTATTTGTCAATCGATATTCATTGCTGGCCAAAGGCGTATGCAATAATCTAAATTCAAAACAGACTTACTTCAAACAGAATTACTTCAAACAGAATTACTTCGATATGCCTAACGCCCTTAAAACCTCACTCAAAAACAAAGCCTCAAGCACAACAGAAAAAGGCCTGGAGCGGGTCAGCGAGATCGTCGACGCCGCGCGAAATATTCTTGCTTCTGAAGGGTATGCTGGGCTATCCATGCGTAAAGTCGCCGTTGAAGTGGGTATCAGTCTAAGCAACGTCCAACATTATTTCCAAAGTAAAGACTTGCTGATGGAAGCGGTATTACTGATGACAATGAATCAATTCCAAGAAAAGCTCGACACGATCACCATTACAATGGAGCAACAACCGCGCATCGAACAACTCAATTCGGCGATTAGTATGTTTTTGGAAGAACTCAGCAATCCCGTTACATACGGCATGTTTTTTGAAATTTGGGCACTCGCCGCACGTAATGATTTTGCCTCTAAATTAATGGACAAAATGATTGCTCGCGAGCGCAAAGCAATCTTTAAATTGATACAGGGTTTGAACCCTGCCATTTCGGATGAAGAATATAAGTTAAGAGCGACCTTGGTCGTTGCCCAGGTAGAAGGTTTGATGCTGTTTCGCTACCATCGCCAAACGCAAAAAAATGAAATGCTTGCAGTGCATGCCGCATTAAAGAAATCTATTATCGGATTAGCGAGCGTCGCTTGATTTTCATTCTTTTAAAGATAAGATTGTCCAAAACGATCCTAATAGCCTCCTGAAATAGCCTCCTTATTGTGCCATTTTTGTATCCTGTTAATTACGTCCTGTTAATTACGTCCTGTTAATTACGTCCTGTTAATTACTTCCTGTTAATTACGTCCCGTTTATTGCTTACCGTTTGTTGCGCCCCATTTAATATATAAATCGATCGCTCCTTGCAGAACCAAGACGCGTGCGGCCCGGCAGCCGCTTAGCTTTCTTGCTTCGCCAAGAAAGCTAAGCCAGAGAAGGCGACGCTGAGACTTTGCCATGCGGGCATCATCACTGCGTGTCGTCACCATTTGTCTAAAGCGGTAAAAGTCAAACTTTTAATCACTCTGAGTTTCTACTTTCCACATCATCGATCGGCCTGGTGTACTCATGCTATTTCCCCAGAATATGCTTGAGAAATAATTTAAAAGACCAATTGAACATAAAAAAACCCGCCAGATGATTGGCGGGTTTTGAATGCAATAAACCAGATCAAGTTGGAGTCGTTACCGGTGCTCCTACAATTTCTGTTGTTGCTTCAGCCTCGTGTTTACCTGAAATGAATACATACATCGCAGGAACAACAAATAAGGTGAACAGTGTACCGATAGACAAACCAGTGAAAATCACCAATCCCATTGCATGACGGCCTGCAGCACCTGCGCCGGAAGCAATCACTAAAGGCACCACGCCGAACACCATCGCTGCCGTTGTCATCAGAATCGGACGCAAACGTTCACCCGCAGCCTCTTCAATCGCAGCACGTTTGCTCAGTCCTTTTTTACGCAACTGATTGGCAAACTCAACGATCAAAATACCGTGCTTACTAATCAAGCCCATCAGTGTTACCAAACCAACCTGGGTATAAATATTGACGGATGAGAAGCCCCAGAAAATAAAGATCATCGCACCAAACAATGCTAATGGTACAGAAACCAGAATAATCACAGGATCACGGAAACTTTCAAACTGTGCTGCTAATGCCAGGAAAACGATAATCACAGCAAACGCCATTGTGATCAGGAAGCCACCAGATTCGCTCATAAACTGACGTGATTGACCAGAATAATCTACGGTATAACCAGTTGGTGCGATCTCCTGAACCAGCCCTTTCAAGTAACCTAGTGCCTCATCCTGAGAAACACCAGCGACACCAGAAATCGTTGCCGAATTGAGCTGCTGGAAGCGATTAATCGCTTCAGGCACAACGCTTTGTGAGAAATGTGCCACGGTACTTGCAGGTATCATCGTGCCAGAAGGTGTACGGATATTGAAATCCAGCAAATCATCAGGATTCAAACGATCAACTTGCTGCACTTGCGGAATCACTTTGTATGAACGGCCAGCGATCGAGAAGTAATTGACATAACCTCCTCCCAGCGCCGCCCCCAAAGCTTGTCCAACACCCTGCTGCGTCATTCCTAACGCAGTAATCTTGTCGCGATCAAGCTCCAGTGTCGCTTGCGGCTTATCCAATTTCAAATCAACGTCCATGAAATAGAACTTGCCGGAAGCGCGTGCTTTGTCCATCACCTGCTGAACAATGGTATTCAAATTTTCAAACGGTTCCGTCGTCGTGATCAAAAATTGCACTGGCAAACCCGACGAGCCTGGTAGAGCCGGGAATTGGAACGCCGCAATACGCGCACCAGCAATTTTATTCCACTTCGCTTGCAAGTCTTTTTGAATTTCCTTTGCGCTGCGTGAACGCTCACCCCAGTCTTTTAGCAAAACACCGCCGATACCTGCGTTCGTGGTTGGCACGCCGGTAATCTGAAACATTTGCTTATATTCGGGCATATCATGTCCGACCTTAAACACTTGATCAGCGTAGGTCTGCATCTGATCCGAGGTCGCAGTTGGTGCGCCAACTACCTGCGACAATACGATGCCTTGGTCTTCTTCTGGCGCTAGTTCAGACTGCGACATTTTAAACATCAAACCGAGGCAAGCAATCAGAATCAAACTCATCACGATCAGCACTTGCCATGTATTGAGCAAGCTATGCAAAATACGCAAGTAAGTACTGCGAACGCGCTCAAAAGTATGATCGATAAACTTAACGAAACGCCCTTCATTCTGATCTGCTGAGAAAAAGCGCGAGCACATCATCGGTGACAAGGTTAAGGCCACCACGCCGGAGACCGCCACAGAACCAGCCAATGTAAAAGCAAATTCCGTAAACAAAGCCCCCGTCAAGCCGCCCTGAAAACCAATTGGCACATACACCGCGACCAATACAACGGTCATCGCTAAAATTGGCCCGCCAAGTTCACGCGCTGCGATCAACGAAGAATCGAGAATGGATTTACCTTCTTTCATGTGACGATCGACGTTTTCTACCACAATAATCGCATCATCCACCACCAGACCAATCGCCAACACCAAAGCAAGCAAAGTCAGCAAGTTGATCGAATAGCCAAACATCAGCATCACAAAGAAAGTACCAATCAGTGACAATGGCATTGCAATCACTGGCACCATCACCGCTCTGAAACTACCCAGGAACAGGTAAATCACCACCGTCACAATCAGCAGTGCTTCGAGCAAAGTTTTAACCACTTCCTCAATCGACGTATTAATGAACTCCGTGGAGTCATAGACGATTTGCCCTGTCAAGCCGTTTGGCAATTGCGACTGGATAGGTGGAAATGCATTACGAACGCGCTTTGCTACATCCAGAATATTTGCCTCTGGTGCTACTTTGATACCAATAAACACCGAGCGAACGCCGCTAAACGCCACGTTAAAATCATAGTTTTCAGAACCTAAAGTCACCGTCGCCACGTCTTCGAGGCGAACAATCGCATCACCGTTTTGTTTGACGGCCAATTTTTTAAACTCTTCGACAGAGTGTAAATCCGTACCAGCCGTTAACGGTACTGTGACCATCTGCCCTTTTGAAGCGCCTAACGCCGTCAAGTAGTTATTGCTGGTCAAAGCTGCACTTACATCGGCCGCTGTCACACCCATCGCGGTCATCTTTTTGTTGTCCAACCACGCGCGCAACGCAAATTGACGGGCGCCTAACAACTCCGCAGTCTGGACACCATCAATCGAATCCAGCTTAGGCTTAACCACCCGAATCAAAAAGTCGGTAACGTTGTTAGTTGGCAATGTATCGCTGTAAAAACCCATGTACATCGCATCGGTAGTCTGACCGGTTTGCACTGTCATTACTGGTGCTTGAGCCTGCGCCGGCAATTGGTTTTTAACTGAATTTACTTGCGTATTAATTTCAGTCAAAGCACGGTTGGCGTCATAGTTTAAACGCAAAGTCGCAGTGATCGTTGATACACCACTAGTGCTTGACGACGACAAATAATCAATCCCCTGCGCTTGCGCAATCGCCGATTCCAGAGGTTGCGTAATAAAGCCGGCGACCGTCTGTGCATCAGCACCATAGTAAGCCGTAGAAACCGTCACCACCGCATTTTGCGTACGTGGGTATTGATTGATAGGCAAACTAAATAAAGATCGCAAACCGAGAACGACAATCAGCATGCTCACCACCATGGCGAGCACCGGACGCCGGATAAAAATATCGGTAAATTTCATCGTAGCTCCTGTTAGTGTTCTTGCGGAGTTGGATTCGGGCTATTTTTTGGTTGCACAGAATTATCGATCAGCACTGGCGTACCATTTTTTAACTTAAGTTGACCGCTGGTAACAACAAGCTGTCCAGCCTGAATACCTGTCAGCACGGCAACCTGATCACCACGGGTCCCGCCAGTCGTTACAAACACCTGTTGTGCAACTTTAATCGCTTCACCCTTGTCGTCTTTTTTATCGCCATCTTTGATCACGAACACTGTAGATCCATATGGGTTATAGGTAATGGCTGTTTGCGGTAAGGTGATGAATTTATTTTTATCACCGACATCCAGCGCGACATTTGCAAACATGCCTGGCAACAATAATTGTTTTTGATTACTTAATGTCGCTTGCACTTGCACATTGCGGCTAGCGGTGTCAATTTTTGGGTTAATCGAACTGACCTGACCAGCGAAATCCTGTCCAGCAAAAGCATCGCTAGAGATTTTCAGATTCTGACCAACTTTCAGCGAACTGATTTGCTTTTGTGGTACAAAGAAATCGATATACACCGGATCAATGGTCTGCAAAGTCACTAACTTATCACCAGTATTAATAAACTGACCCGGATTAACAGTAGTAATGCCCAATCGACCATTGAAAGGAGCACGAATAGATTTTTTCTCGACCGTCGCTGTTTGTTGCGCAACCTGCGCACGTTTGTTTTTCAAGTCAGCTGCATCTGCATCGACTTGTGCCTGACTGACACCTTCCGCTGCCAATTGCGCCTGATCACGCTTGAGTACCGTAGCGGATAATTCAGCTGCGGCTTCAAGAGCATGTAATTGGGCAATGTCGGAATCGGCATTTAATTGAATTAAGAGATCGCCACGTTTGACGTTCTGACCGGATTTAAACGCTACTTCGCGCACCAGACCAGTCACCTCGGAGCTAATATCAACACCACGAAATGCAGTGACTGTTCCCACGGCAGAGATTTGTGGTTGCCACTCAAGTACTTCCGCTTTCGCCGCGGAGACGGTCTGCGCTCCGGGTTTAGGTGCATTGGCGATTAACTGTTTAATTTGCAGAAACTTGCCGAAAGCCAAAGCAGCAATCAACAAAACCACGCAGCCTAGCATAATGAACATACGCTTAGTCATGAATACTTCCCCTTACAATTCAAAATTCAAAATTCAAATAGAAATTCGATCTGGTTTGATTACTGTGACACTTTATCAGCGGTGGTTTCTGTTTTAGAGATATCCGCTAGTTCTGGCCTATTCCACCAACCGCCACCCATTGCCTGAAATAAAGCAGCGGTGTCGGCATAGCGATTTGCTTGTGCCTGAACCAGATTGATTCGCGCAGACTGATAAGTCCGCTTCGCATCCAATAAAGCGAGAGAGCTGACGCCACCTAATTTGTATTGCTTATAGGTTAAGTCCAAAGTATCTTTCGCCAACGCTTCGACGGCGGCTTGCTGCTTCAATGTTTGTGCATCAAGCTCCAACGCGCGTAAAGTATCCGCCACGTTTTGGAATGCAGTTAAAACAGTCGACCGGTATTGAGCCGCAGCTTGATCGTAAGCAGCCTCTGATGCCCGACGCTTTGCAGACAAGGCTCCGGCATTAAATATCGGCGCAACTAGTCCACCGCCCAAGCTCCAGAAACTCATTGAGTTTTTAAACAAATTACTTGTTTCAGGGGAGGTAAAGCCGTAACTACTGGACAAAGCAAACTGTGGATACTGATTTGCCGTTGCCACCCCGACTTGCGCACTCGCTTGATGCAACAAGCTTTCTACTGCGCGAATATCGGGACGCTGACGTACCAACGCCGATGGCACAGAGACGGGCAGCTCTTGTGGCAGTTGAAGGTTTTCAAGTCGGAACTCAGGCATCGCTGCATCGCCAGGTAATTTACCGGCAAGGACGGCTAATTGATTACGAGTCTGATCGAGCGCTTTTTGTATCGCCGGCATACTCGCACGAGTTTGTGCGACGAGATTGCGTTGAGAAAGTAAGCTCGACTTTGGAATGGCGCCAACCTTGAATTGTTTTTCAATCACTTCTAATTGGCTACTTTGGGCATCGAGGATTTCTTGTGTTGCTTGCAGTTGTGAACGGAACGACGCTTCGCGAATCGCTGTTGTAACAACGTTGGCGGTCAATGTTAAGTAAGTTGCTTCCACTTGAAACCGTTGATAATCGACACCGGCCTGTAAACTCTCAAGCCCTCGTTTATTTGCACCGAACACATCCACCGAGTAAGACACGTTGACGGACGCATTGTATAAATTCAAGGTTTTACCGCCGGGAATATTGGTCGATACAGCAGAAGCATGTTCACGCTGTGCCTGCAGGTTACCTGTTACGCTTGGGTAAAGCACGGCATCTGACTGCGAGTTATAACTTTCTTGTGCCTGACGTAATGCGGCCTGGGCGGACGCCAGATTAGGATTATGTTTTAGCGATTCACGGATCAATTTATCGAGTGCATCAGAATGGAAAACTTCCCACCATGCGGCAGAGATATCTTGTCCGCTCGATAATTTTTGCGATTGACCTGCAAACGTCTCAGCACTTGCTGTTTCTTTTACGGCTGCGCCACCAGTATAAGAATACTGGTCAGAGCTGACGGGCGCTGATGGGGAACTGAAATTCGGACCCACTGCACATCCACTCATTAATAGTCCTGCAGCCAGCGCCCCACTTGTTCCTCGCGCCAGCACAGACAAAGGACTTTTCTTGCATATCCTTGTTTTATTCAATTTTCACACTCCTGAAATACACAAATAAGTTGGGAATGATAAATTGAGCCTTAAACAACTGACTCAAAAGTCATTAACATGATACATCAGATTTTAAATCGCAACTTGGACAAGGCAAAAAAACTCCATACTTATTAAGATTGAATGGGAGTGTACTTTTATTTTTCTTATTTTTGGAGCGCGGTAGGCAGTTGAAATTAGTAAAAGTCCTTTAAGTTTGCCTTAATTGAGAGAAAAATGGCAAGCGCATTTGAGTAAGATCAATACGTATAACAACGAAAATTGTCAGGAGACTGCCAACTTTAAGAAATACGTTGATTGAGAGTCAACGCGAACAGGGTTCACCCTGTTTGCGCATCGATAATTTTAATTCTTTTCAGCAATAACTATAAAAAGTAAAAGCGTTCAGCCCATCGACCAATGAGAAATAACAATCGCTGCGAGCAATAGCACAAAAGACAGTACGGTCGACGCAAACAAAGCGATACCAACCAATTCGTACTCAGTTTTTGCCTGCGCATCTTTTGCAGAAAAAACTAAAATATTGGCAGCAATGGGAAGCGCGGCAAATAATATATAGATCTTCGCATCCAACGATGTTAATAAATGGATCGCCAGCAAAAAGGTTTGCAAACCAAATGTCAAAACCAAAATACAAATAAAACGCAGACCCAACAACTTAGAAAGCAATGCCCAAGGAACACTCCGGAAACGTGTGTGCGCTATACTCATTCCTACCAATCCCATACCGCAAATAGAAGTCAACATACTTCCAAGCTTTAACAAAGGACCGGCGCTTTCAAGGATCGAATGCGCCGAATCGACAAAGGACAAACGTAGGCATAATCCAAAACCAACGGCGTAAATCGACGGTATCTTCATCAACTTACGAACGCCTTTTGTCAGACTAGCGCCATCCGCTGTTGCTAATGAATAACCAATGGTATTGCCAAATAACATTCCACCGACATAAAACGCTGTCATTATCGCTGCGCCTTCCGCCCCATAGACAGCCTGGACAATCGGAATGCCGAACCAACCTATATTTAAATAGCTAAACAAACAGGAAACCATACCGGCCGTCAGGCGTTCAGAAAATTGATTTCTGAAACAATATCCCAAGGCCGCCAAGATACAGCTGGTAACCAACGCCAACAAAGTTAAGGTCATGAAATGTCCGGCATCCGAAGCCAGAGCGCCCTTAAAGACAGTAATAGGAATAAAAACAAAAAACAGGCAGTTGGCGACAAAACGTTCTTTGATGGGTGTAAAACGCTTAGCAAGAAAACCGGCTAATACGTAGACATAAGCAGGTGCTAATTTGCCGACAAGCAAAGAAATTGAAAACATATTCTGATTTTTTTCGCGATAGTATTAAAGAAGCAGGCACTTCAATATACCGTCGGGCATAAAAAAATGCGTGATCATTGTATAACGATCACGCAGGCACAGAAAAGAACAGTGCAGAACAGAACAGGCTGCTATTTGGAACCTAAATACTGCCATATCGATGTCATCGATAAGATCAGAATAAAAACGTCAGGATGAGATTTAGCCTAATGTATAACTCGTTTTGACCGTCGTATAAAACTCAATCGCCGCACTGCCTTGCTCTCGCGCACCATAACTTGAGCCCTTAGTGCCGCCAAACGGAACATGGTAATCAACACCTGCGGTCGGTACGTTCACCATCACCATGCCCGCCCGCGCGTGACGTTTGAAATGGGTCGCGTATTTTAATGAGGTCGTGCATATCCCCGCAGTCAAACCAAATTCTGTGTCATTGGCCAGTTGCAAAGCATGTTCATAATTTTTTGCCGGAATCACTGAAGCGACCGGCCCAAAAATTTCCTCACGCACATGCTGCATAGATGCGTCACAATCGACAAACAATGCTGGATTCAAAAAATAGCCGTCCGTAGCGCAACGTAAACGATCGCCGCCAAAGGCTAATTGTGCGCCTTCCGCTTTCGCCATATCGATGTAACGTAAATCCTGATCAAGCTGCGATTGATCAACGACCGGACCAATGTCGATCCCAGCCTCTAACGCATGACCAACTTTAATTGTCGCCAGTTTGTTTTTCATTGCTGCAACAAACGCCGGGTAGATCTGTTCATCCACAATCAGACGTGAGGATGCGGTGCAACGTTGCCCGGTAGAATAGAATGAGCCCTGAATCGCGGCATTCACTGCTTGATCCAGATCGGCATCTGCTAAGACGACAAGCGGATTTTTACCGCCCATTTCAAGCTGTACTTTGGCACGACGCGCTGCACACGCATTCAATACACGCTGACCGGTCCCGACCGAGCCCGTAAAGCTAATGGCATCGACACGCCGATCATTAGCCAATGCTTCGCCAACAATACGACCTGGCCCTGAAAGTAAATTAAAAACGCCTTCTGGCAATCCCGAGCGACTAATAATGTCAGCCAATGCCCACGCACTGCCTGGCACCAGTTCCGCTGGTTTTAAAATCACCGTATTCCCATATGCAATAGCAGGCGCCACTTTCCAGGCAGGGATAGCAATTGGAAAATTCCAGGGTGCGATGATACCAACGACGCCTACAGGTTCACGCGTTACATCCACATCGAGACCTGGACGAACCGACGCCAATTTATCGCCACGAATACGCAATGCTTCTTGCGCAAAAAATTTAAAAATAGCGGCAGCGCGTCCTACTTCGCCAATAGCCTCCGGCAAAGTTTTACCTTCTTCTCGGGCTAACAGCGTACCTAATTCTATTTTACGATCATTGATTTCGGTGCCGATCTTGTCCAACGCATCTGCGCGTTGTTGTGTTCCCGAATAACGCCAACTTTCAGCGGCACGGTGCGCAGCGGCAATGGCTAACTCTACTTGCTCCGCCCCTGCGCTTGCATACTCATCGATCACATCAGTACGATCTGATGGGCTTCTGCTCGTGATGATATTGGCGCCATCGAGCCAGGCACCGTTAATAAATAATTGCTTCATTGTATCTTCTCCCTATTTTGCAATTGGCTTATTTTGCAATTGGCTTATTTCTATGCGCGGAATGCTCCTGCGTCTTCCCAATATCACCAAATTCATTATCATTCGCTTTTGCGGTCAAAGGGCGTATCTGCCAACAAAGCCAAACTAGCGGCCTTCGCCGGAAAAACAGGTTGACGTGCATCCGGCGTTTCCCAACCATATAAAAATTGACATACGGCCCCACAAATGCGGCCTTGACAGGCCCCCATTCCAACACGCGTCATTAACTTTGCTGTCCGGCAATCGGAAAAATTCTCTAATTCTTTCGCTGTAACGTCTTCACAGCGGCAAACGAGCGTATCGGGTTTGCACAGCGTCCGCAAGCTGGCATCAATTGGAAATGCTAATTGCAAAAGCGCAGCAAACGCCACAGCCTGTTTGCGCTCGATATTGTCCGCTTCATCAATCGTTATTGAAACTGCAGAATGCCCGGCAATACGCCCTTCGATCAAGCTTTTATCAACGCCACCGATACCAGTAATTTCACCAGCGGCCCACACATCAGAACGACTTGTACTTTGCACATGATCAACAACAACTGCGCCATTTTGAATTTGACATTGCAGTAATTCAGCCAATTCAAGATTAGCGCGTATGCCATAACCACAGGCGACTAAATCACATGCAATCTGAGTATGCCGCCCCGAATGCGACAAGGTCACTGACTGCAATTCTTGCTCACCGTGTGCTTCTGTTACTTTTGCAGAATGACGATAGTGCCAAGGTTTGATTTTCCACATCAGCCCAATAGCTTGCCAAAATTTCTTTCTATGCGTTGCAAAAAGAGCCAACGTAAATTTCAGTAAGTCGATCAAGCTTCGACATTCTGCGATCACGACGACTTCGCCCCGGGCTTGCTTTACGCTCGCAGCCACTGAAAGTAATAATGGCCCGGTGCCAGCGATAACGACCCGTTTACCTTTCAAATCAGCACCCGATTTAATCAATGCTTGCAAACCACCAGCCCCCGTCACGCCAGGTAAAGTCCAGCCCGGAAAAGGTAACAACAACTCACGAGCGCCACTACACAGAATTAATTTTTCCCAGTCAACTCGCTTTGCACCATCTGGGGTTTCAACCAACAAAGAATTTTTATCTACGACGGCGATAATGCGTGTGCCAAAAAGGAATTGGATGTGCGATTGGTTCAACAATCCAGAATAGATGTTCCATGCCTGCGGATGATGCTTCTTGACATCACGCCGCCAAATCTGGCCGCCTGCTTCGCTATTTTCGTCAATGATTAATATGCTCTTTGCATGTTGAGCTACAGCGGCGGCCGCAGCTAAGCCTGCAGGACCCGTGCCCACAATTAAGAGCGAAGCAGAGATCATTATGTTGGGAGAGTCGACGACTTTCACACGCCACCTCCCGTCTCAACTACCATCCCAGATTCGCACCATACCTGACATGCTAACTGATGCGGGTGGCCATTAATGGTGACACGACATTCCTGACAAATTCCCATGCCGCACACTGCAAAACGCGCTTGTCCTGTCACGGATGTCCGCGTTTTTAAGTTTGCTTTTGATACGGAACCTGACATCGTTCTTGAAGATGGCGCAGATAAAATGCATGCCGCTACAGTCGTATTGCTATTTGTCGCGATCCATTCGCCATTCAGACAAATTTGAATTTTTGCGGATAATGTTTTTTGATCAGCCATATGCCGACTCATTTATTGACTCTTTCAATAAGCGCGATGGCGCATAAGGTGTCGGATCAATCGCTGGCTTCTGTCCGGTGATCTGATCCTTCACTATTTCCGCCGTTGCAAATGCTGTCGTCACGCCCAAACCTTCATGCCCTGCCGCCAACCATACTCCTGGGCGATGTGGGTGTTCACCAATGATTGGCTGCCCATCGGGCGATGCCGGGCGTAGCCCCGCCCATGCGCGAATAATCTGCATCTTTGCCAGACATGGCAGCAGTCGGATTGCCGACTGCAGAACGGCACCGAGGGCAATGGGTGAAACTTTGGTATCGGTTTTCCCGTCTTGTCGGCTTGACCCGATCAACCATTGTCCAGTAGCACGCGGTTGAATATTTGCTGCAACGCTTAAACCATCCGCCGTCATCGCATGTTGACCATAATCCATGCTCACTATCTGGTGCTGTAATCGACCTGGATAACGGTCGGTGATGGCTAAGTGTCCTTTGCGCGGAAAGACAGGCATATCCGATAATAAATTTGCAACGCCAAGTCCAGCGGCAACGACCACGTATTGTGCCGATAAATGTTGACCATTTTCTAACAAGACAGTGGACGTTTTTCCTGAAGAATCATGCAGCGACATCACGCGTTGCCCGCACAGAATTTCACCGCCAAACATTTGTAATTCTTGCGCTAAATGATGGGCGATGATGGGAGGATAAACCACACTATCGCCCGCCACTCTGACCGCCCCGGCAAGACCATGCCGCAAGGAAGGCTCAAGTTGTCGTAGCTGATCTGTATTCAATAGGTCTGCTTGCCATGCACGCGCATTGAGTCGTTCAGCACGCGCCTCGGCTTCGATACGCTGCTGTTCATTCTCTGCGACCCAAAGAGTACCTGATTGCACGACTTGACCAATGCCCGGATGTTGTTCCACCCACTGACGCCACAGACCTAATGAGTAAAGGCACAAATCCAGTTCCTGCGCACTCTCATCCAATGCCACTAAATGCCCCATCCCAGCAGCAGTAATACCGCAGCCGGGTTGTGCGGCATCGATTAACAGTGTCTGTCTGCCTGCCTTTTGCAGACTCAAAGCACAAGCGGCGCCTACGATGCCGGCACCGATGACAATGACATCAGAATGAGGGCGCATCAAACCTCTTAGGAGAACGAAGGTAAAAGTGGACGATTTTTTAGCGCGGTCTGGACGACATTTTCTACCCGCTGACGCAATTCCCCTTCCAGTGGCAATCGTGGTGCACGAACTCTGTCGTTGGAATGAATGACCAGGGCTTCGACCAATTTAATGTTTTGTACCAGGTAAGTTGAAACATCCAGATCGAGCAAAGGACGGAACCAACGATAGATATCTAAGGCTTCAGCATAGCGACCCACCTGAATCAACCGATAAATCGCCACTGTTTCATGTGGGAAAGCAACGACCAGACCTGCCACCCAACCAACCGCACCTGCAGTCAACGCTTCAAATGCCAGATTGTCCACGCCTGTAAACAAGGCATAGCGCTGACCAAGACGATTGATAATTTCTGTCGTGCGACGAATATCATCCGACGATTCTTTGACCGCTGCAAAACGGCGATCGTCTGCTAACTCTTCTAACATATCGGTGGTAACGTCAACTCGATAAGCGAGACGATTGGAATAAATCATAATAGGCAAATCAGCCGCCGCTGCAATAGCACGCAAAGTTGCTACCGTCTCTTTATGATTGCTATGATAAATAGTGCTTGGCACGACCATCAAGCCATCAGCGCCAGCGCGCGCGCCCTTCTCTGCCAATGCACAGGCGTCGCGGGTTGCCGCTTCTGCTACCGTCAAAATGGCTGGCTTATTTGCAGTGACAGACTTGGTTAATTTCAATACATCAATACGTTCGGCATGTGACAGCAATGGTCCTTCACCCAAGGAACCGCAGGCAATCAACCCATCACAACCTGCATCCATCAGATAGCGAAAGCAACGCTCCATTTCGTTAAAATCAAGCCCGTCGTCCTGGGTAAATTTAGTTGTTACTGCGGGTATCACACCATGCCACATCGTCGTCTCCTTGTTTTCCCGGGGCTACCGGCGGTTGATCATGTTGAGGGTTCAAATCTAAATCGATACAGCATTGTAGATCGACCAAAAGCACTTAGTCTTGACAGTTGCAATCGACGCTAATGACGAAATCGGCATAATTTCGACAAACTGTGGAAGCCAGGACAGCCGTACATCGGGCTCATATTTTACAAATTCAACTTTGATTTTATTGAAAATAAAAATTCTGGCTTATTCGCTTTAAGAAAGTAGATTGACTTTACACATCATTTTGTTGTGTAATCACAATAAATCATCATTCATAGATTACTTATTGTGGAAATATACAATCGAATTTCTGTATTTCGTGCCGAGCGCAATATATCGCGCAAAGCGCTCGCTGAAGCAGTTGGTGTGAATAACCAGACTATCGGCTATCTTGAGCGTGGTGACTACAAACCGAGTCTGGAACTGGCAATGAAAATTGCCCAACACTTTGACGTCAGCATCGATATGCTTTTTTCGTTTCAGCCATTTCCATTGATCGCCAATTCTCTTAAACAACAAACCCAACATGAAAACTAATTTCAATACCCAGATGGGGAAGGAGACGGAGCCGTCCCAGGAACATGTGGTCATCCGTTTTTTGGATAGATTGGTGATCTGGACTGGGATACCAAAACTGACAGAACAGCGCATCCGACGTCGCCCGCTAAAAGTGCTTCCGCTTATATTGGTGGCAATCAACACCATCGTTATTGCCAGTGTTTTCGCTTACCCTACTACTACGATGTGGAAATTTTTCGCCTTAGATTTTTGCTTTATGGCGGGCTGTCTTCTGCAGCCGTTTGGTCCCATCAAGCAAGCATTTAATCCTAATGATTTTTTGGATGAGAGAGATAAAGAAATGGCGAATTAAAAAGAATGCTTATTTCTTTACCTATACCTCAACGACGTTTGCGGCCATTATTTGTATGATCGCGATGACAGCAACAGCAACCTTGAGTACTTTAAAGCGAGAACAGGTACTCTGGAGTTTGCTTTGCATCCTGATTTATATCGTCAGCCTATTAACCACTTTGCCCACCTTACATGCGAGCTGGGTGATGCCTAAAGCCATAGAAGATGACGAATAATGACGGGGTTTAGCATGCGCAATTGCCATTATTAGAATTCACTAGTCATTACCAGACATTGCCAGACATTGCCAGGCATTGCCAGGCATTGTTGAGTGTAAGGCAATCGCGCTTTCACATCTTTTAAGAAAATACTGAAGCCTGAACTACTGCAGCCTGAACTACTGCAGTCTGAATCTTAGTTAAAATAGACAAGATATAAATTAGCCTTGAACAACATCCAGCATCCCTTGCTGGCGTATAAAATTAACGACCGTTTCAAGACCATCGCCAGTTCGTAAATTTGTGAATACGAATGGACGCTCTCCCCGCATCCGCTTGGCATCCTGCGCCATGATGTCGAGATTAGCACCGACATGGGGTGCCAGATCCGTTTTATTGATAATCAATAAGTCAGAACGGGTAATGCCAGGACCACCTTTTCGCGGAATTTTTTCACCGCCTGCAACGTCAATGACGTAGATAGTCAAATCGGATAATTCGGGGCTAAAAGTAGCTGCAAGGTTATCACCACCAGACTCCACCAAAATTAAATCCAGATCAGGAAAATCAGCGCTCATACGTGCGATGGCTTCGAGATTAATCGATGCGTCTTCACGGATCGCAGTATGCGGGCAACCACCGGTCTCAACACCCATCAATCGCTCTGCAGGTAAAGCATCTGCACGTAAAAGAATCTCCATGTCTTCTTTGGTGTAGATGTCGTTCGTAATGACTGCCATTTCATAGTCATCGCGCATACACTTACACAGCATTTCGCATAAAGCTGTCTTACCAGAACCGACTGGCCCGCCTATCCCTACACGCAACGGGTTAGGTTCTATCTTTGTTGTATTCATTTGTTCTCACTTCTTGGTTTTAATTTTTGCACTTATGATCGGTAAAGACGGCTATATTGCACTTCATGTTGCATTGATAAGAGCGATAACCCTGGTGACCAGTTAGATAATTCGTGATCGTGTAATCGCGTTGCTAACGCTGCTGCAATTTCCAATTCTGGACGTAACGACAAGAGTAAACGTTGTCCGGCAACCTGTCCCAGAGGAATCGATTTCACGCAAACTAAGGCTTGATTTTCTGCCCACGAAAACAGCATACCCAAAATCACCGATTCGGGTGGTACCTCGAGGGCAACCGCCGCGCAAGCGAGCGACGTTGGCAAAGGTAATTCTGATTGCGCCAACAAAATGTCCAGCAACGCGGCGTCAGCGATTTTCAAATCGCCAACTAACTTGCCCAGAGAGTATCCCATTTGAATACTCTCAGCACGAAACTCAGCGGTATCGCGGGCAGCGATAAAAAGAGAATTCCAGTGGCTGACTTTGTCCTTATCTCGCTGTTCAAACCCTTGTAACAGGCGCCATAAAATCGGCGCTTCAAACTTCGCGACCACTTCATGTAAATACTGCACAATCCAATTTTTGGCCGTCGCTTCGTTCTTAACCAAGCCTTGTTCAATCGCGGACTCCAAGCCTTGCGAATAGCTATAAGCACCAATTGGCAACGAAGGACTGGCTAATTGCAATAAGTGGAGTAAAGCTGCCGATTGCATGGTTCAGCTTTTATCTGAAGGGCGATGAATACGCTGCCGCACAGGAATCGGCGCCAAAGGATTATGTGGATGCATGTCATCCCCTGCATGATGATGACCACCGCCATATGCGCCTGCTTCAGGCTCAAAACTCGCCATCTCCTCGCTGACAGTAGCGCCGAGTCCTTGCAACATTTCTTTAAGCACCGTATCTTTTCGGATACGCAAAAAACCATCGCCAAGTTGCGCCTGGGTGTGACGATTTCCGAGATGAAACGCGCAGCGCAATAAGGCAAACGCATGATCACATTCAACCTTATAAGTTGGCTCCGGCGCGGCGAGTACTTGAATAACGCGACCATCATTACCGAGCATCAAATCGCCATCTCGCATCACGGTGCCACGCACCGTAAATACGGCGACATCTTCGCCACTCACCAAATTTGCCCGCAAGCGCGATTTTTCGCGTAGTTCGTAGGGCAAAATTAATTGTCCATCAATTTTTTCTGCTTTTTCTGTCTTTGTATGAAGTGTCAGCATTGTTGTTACAGTTTCCTATGATGAGAAATTGATTCTTACGACATCGATTCGGTTAAAACAAAAAGTAACGCTGTGCCATCGGCAACACCTTAGCCGGTTCGCAGACCAATAACTCGCCGTTGGCGCGTACTTCGTAGGTCTCAGGATCGACTTCCATTTTTGGCGCTAAGCCGTTGTGTATCATGTCTTGCTTACGAATGTGGCGTGTATTTTTTACTGGTATCAATGTTTTATTGAGCTTCAATTGTTCAGCCAGGCCAGCATCAAATCCTGCTTGTGAGACGAAAGTGAATGATTTTTTTAAACCACCACCAAAGGCACCAAACATCATGCGGTAATGCACTGGTTGCGGCGTCGGAATGGAGGCATTTGGGTCACCCATCTGAGCGGCAGCGATCATCCCGCCTTTTAAAATCATCGAGGGTTTAACGCCAAAAAAGGCAGGTTTCCATAAAACGATGTCGGCAATTTTTCCAACTTCTAGTGAGCCAACGACATGCGAAATACCGTGCGTAATGGCGGGGTTAATCGTGTATTTGGCGACATAACGTTTGGCACGGAAATTATCATTTCCAGCGCCATCTTCCGCTAACGATCCTCGCTGCTGCTTCATCTTATGCGCAGTTTGCCAGGTTCGCATTACTACTTCACCAACCCGCCCCATCGCTTGCGAATCGGATGACATCATAGAAATAGCACCGATGTCATGCAAAATATCTTCAGCCGCAATCGTTTCACGACGGATACGCGACTCTGCAAAAGCAATATCTTCAGCAATTGCCGGATCAAGATGATGGCAAACCATCAGCATGTCCAAATGTTCATCCAGCGTATTGACCGTGTATGGCCGCGTTGGATTGGTGGATGATGGCAACACATTCCCCTCCCCCACTGCCGCAATAATATCTGGCGCATGCCCACCGCCTGCACCTTCAGTATGAAAAGTGTGAATAGTACGGTCTTTAAATGCGGCTAAGGTATGCTCTAAAAAGCCGCCTTCATTTAAGGTGTCGCTGTGGATGGCGACCTGCACATCCATACGATCAGCCACAGTCAGGCAATTATCGATTGCTTGCGGCGTGCTGCCCCAATCTTCGTGCAGCTTGAGCCCAATTGCACCGGCACGAATTTGTTCTTCTAAGGGTAACGGCACGCTGACATTGCCTTTACCCAAAAAACCCAAATTCATAGGAAACGCGTCGGCTGCCATCAACATTGAATGTAAATGCCACGGTCCCGGGGTACAGGTCGTTGCTGCCGTCCCGACTGCGGGGCCAGTGCCGCCACCCAGCATGGTTGTCACACCGCTCATTAAGGCTTCTTCGATTTGCTGCGGACAGATAAAGTGGATGTGTGAATCAATACCGCCGGCGGTAACAATCAGGCCTTCGCCAGCAATAATTTCAGTCGCACCGCCAATCGCCATATCAACGCCTGGCTGAATATCAGGATTACCCGCTTTACCGATGCAGGCAATCAGGCCATTTTTCAAGCCGATATCGGCTTTCACGATTCCCCAATGATCAAGAATAACAGCATTGGTGATTACGGTATCCATGACGTCGCGATGGGCTCTTTGCGATTGTCCCATACCATCACGGATGACTTTTCCACCGCCAAACTTGACCTCTTCGCCATAGATTGCAAAATCTTTTTCAATTTCAATAAACAGGTCTGTATCAGCAAGACGTATGCGATCGCCCGTAGTTGGGCCAAACATTTCTGCATAAGCCTGACGAGAAATCTTCATGGTGCACCTTTCAATTTACCCATTACCAGTCCGTTAAAGCCATACACGACGCGCTCGCCTGCCAATGCCACGAGTTCAATTGTGCGTTGCTGACCGGGCTCAAAGCGCACTGCAGTGCCAGCTGCGATATTTAAGCGCATCCCATAGGCGGCGTCGCGATCAAATTTTAAGGCTGGATTCGTTTCAAAAAAATGGAAGTGTGAGCCCACCTGTATCGGTCTGTCACCACTGTTAGCGACGACAATACTTGCGGTAGGTCTGCCGACATTCAGTTCGATATCGCCATCGGCGATCAACATTTCACCAGGTATCATGGCAACTCCTAAGGGATGGGATGATGAACAGTCACGAGTTTTGTTCCATCAGGAAAGGTAGCCTCGATTTGAATATCCGGAATCATCTCGGGCACGCCTTCCATGACATCAGATCGCTTCAGTATCCGGGTGCCGTCGGACATTAATTGCGCGACGCTTTTACCATCGCGCGCGCCCTCCATGATCGCCGCACTGATCAGTGCGACAGCCTCCGGATAGTTCAATTTCAAACCACGTGCCATTCTCCGCTCTGCAAGCAGGGCGGCGGTAAAAATCAGTAATTTATCTTTTTCTCGTGGAGTTAAATCCATATGCCACCTCTTTCAGCAATTTTTCAGTCATCCATTATTGTGCAAAAATCAAACCAGCTTTTATGCACCATTCTGCTACGATCATCGTTGTGCGAAGTAACAAATGTTGCATTTTGGTGCAAATTTTGACATTTTTTGTGCGTCAGCTCTGTGCCTTCGATCTAAAACGCAGAAGTGACCATCAGAAGGCATTGACCAAAAAAGATCTTCACTACAAATACGTGACGTTCAAGGTATTTGTATAATGCTTCTTAACTTTATGCTGCAATACATTCTGGAAGAAACAATATGAACCTCCGCCAACATGCCCTGACCTGCTTAGCTACACTTGGACTGCTGTGTGGAAGCGCCAGTAAGGCTGACGATACACCGCAATGGCAGCGTGTTCACCTTGGTTCTGATGGTCATCACCAATATGACTTTCCTTTGTATGCGAGTCAGAATTTAAGCCTGCAACAGTCGAAAGTACAAGAAGTCATTATCGTTCAGCATGGTATTCAAAGGAATGGCGATGACTACTTTACATCGGCGATGCAACTTTTAAAAAATTCCGGACGTAATGCGGATGAAATTCTCATCATTGCGCCAAATTTCCCTGGCGTGCCTGATAAAAACAAAGGCTTTGATCATATGCCAATTTGGTCGGTTCAGGGTTGGAGCGGTGGCGACAATGCGGTCGATGGCGCAGGATCTGAGAACGGGCTCAGCTCACTGACGGTCTTGGACGATATCTTGTTGATGCTAACAAATAAAAAACGCTATCCAGCATTACAAAAAATCACAGTAGCCGGACATTCCGGTGGCGGCCAACTGGTGCACCGTTATGCCGTCCTTAATCATGTTGATGAGCAAATACGTAAGTCAGGCATGGATTTGCGTTATGTGATCGCCAATCCTTCGTCATACCTTTACTTCACGCCTGAACGTCCGCAAGGGAATGGCTTTAAAGTATACGATCTGGCGGTCTGCCCAGCCTACGATGATTACCGTTATGGCATGCAGCACATGGTACCCTATGCTGGCACAATGAATGGTATTGCGCTGTTTCAGCGTCACTTGCAACGTCAGGTAACTTATTTAGCCGGCACCGCTGATAATGACCCGAATCATCGGGTATTAGACAAATCCTGTGGAGCAGAAGCAGAAGGTCCAACCCGCATTAGCCGCGCACGTGGATACTGGCACTATGAATCCTATCTGGCAGGCGACCAACGTCTGCCAATGCACCAACGATATGAGGTCGTCGATGTTGGACATAATCAAGAGCTCATGTTTGGCTCACAATGTGGGACGCAATTGTTATTTGGCAGCAAGGTTGCGCCAGCAGCGGGTGCGGCTAGTTGCAACATGATCGCACTCGGCGCCGGCGGCGACAAAGCCGATGACGGGACAGGCAATCAGGTTCGATCGAATGATCGCGATGAAGACCATGACTAAGTAAGCCATCTTTAACCATTTCAATCTTTACAAATAAGACCCTTAAATACGATTTTTAAATAAGATTCTTAATTCAGACTCTTAAATACGACTCTTAAATACGGCTTTTAAATCAGACTCTTAAATCAGCCCTTCAATAAACTCCTCTTATGCCCACACTCTGGCTCAATGAATTTCTCACCAACAATAGCAGCATGCTCATTTTTACGAATGTCTTGCTGCAACAGTTAGGATTGCCCGTGCCCGCGGTTCCAACCATGATGCTGAATGCGAGCCACGTATCGTCATTACTTGCTTTGGGAGTCATGCTGGCGGCAGCAGTCGCAGCCTCGTTGATCGCAGATTTAATCTGGTATCAGGCAGGAAAAATATTTGGCTATAGGGTGCTTAAGTTGCTATGCAAGATGTCGATCAATCCCGGATCATGTGTGAATCAAACTGAGGCGCGCTTTATCAAATGGGGTATGTGGTCGCTGGTTTTTGGAAAATTTATACCAGGCTTTTCAACTGTTGCACCACCCGTTGCTGGTGCCTTGGGTATGTCACGCGCAAAATTTTTATTCGCATCGGCAATCGGTGCGTCCTTGTGGGCAGGAATTGCATTGTTGGCTGGTTTTGCTTTACAAGCGCAAATCAGTGCGACCATGGGTGTGCTTGAACAACACGGCATTCAAATCGCCAGCGTGTTTGTTCTCCTATTTTCAGGGTGGTTGGTCTGGAAAATCTGGCAAAAGCGGCGCTTCGACCAACTGGCCAATATCCCGCATATCAGCATTGAGGAATTAGCCTATCTCAGTTCAACAAAAATCCCTTTTCACGTGATTGATCTTCGTAGCCAGACGCTGATCGATGAAACTGGCATCTTCCCGCAAGCATTAGTACGGAATGTCAATAAGGTTGGCGAAAATCTGGAACATATTCCAGAGGCACAATTAATTATCACCTTCTGCGCCTGCCCGGGAGACGCCAGTGCCGTTCATGCAGCGCATACGCTCAAACAAATGGGATTTAAGGATGTACGCCCCCTCAAAGGTGGTTTTGACGTTCTGAGCGGCACAACGTGGATTGTGCAAGCAGAAAATAACGCTCAAATTAGAAATTCTAAATTCTAAATTCTAAATTCTAAATTCTAAATTCTAATTTCTAATTCCTAATTGCACCAATACTCAAGTATTCCAGATACGCGGTATCGCCGCTGCATTGTGATTGATGACTGGACGCACATGCTGCCAGACTAATTGCATCCATTGCCTTGCAAGTTCACTTGAATTGCCCAGGTAACGTGCGACGATCACTGATTTCATTTGGGTGACACCACAGACGGCATCAGGCTCACGGGATCGAATCAAGCCGCTGGATTGTTCACGTAATTGGTTCAATTGGTCAGTGTTCAATAATTCGCCGCAGCCCAAAACCATAGCGCATACCGATTTACCGTTAAGCCCCAATGGACTATGCATTGCTGAACTGGCACCATTAACGCTCCCCTGCTCGTGCCAGATTATTTTGCCATCGCGAAAAATACGACTATATTGCGTAATTTCACCGCTAGTGTAAATTTCATTTGAAGCAGTACGGCCAAAACACAAAATATCAGCGGCAATAAAACTGGCATTACCACTCAAATGTACCGTTTGATGCAAGCGGACAGTGGCATCATTAAAGAAAATCGTCTCTTGCGGCAACCATTCCAAATGGGCATTATTGTCGACATGCAAATCGACTGTCTGACCAGAAATATGACCGTTGCTCCGATACCATTTCGCCGCACCGGGTGTTGTAATCAAGGCGTGGCCATTTTCGCCAACACGTGCAGTGATTTGCAATTGATCACCGCCAACGACGCCACCTGGAGGGTGAATCACAATCGCATGACAAATACGGTTACCTTCTGGATACAAAGGTTTTTGAACTCGCAAGGGGCCGCTATGCTGGCGTTCTGTCAAACGCGTCGTACCCGCATCATCCGCAAATCCCAATTGCAGGCTGGCATGCCAATGCGTTTTCGCCTGGTGAGAGAGCTCAGATTCTTTGACAGGGGCATTCATAGTGATAGGGTAAGGCAAGTCGCTTCGTCTTAATTGCAAATGAGTAGCGTACGATTCTACCATTCATTAATCATTCATTAATCATTCATTAATCATTCAATAATCGAACTACTACTCGCGCTACACAGCCAGATGGCGCTTCACCTCATCGCTGTCCATGGCGCTTTGTGCACCGCTTGCCACTACTTCACCACGAGACAGAACAATAAACTGATCTGCCAACTCTTTGGCAAAATCAAAATACTGTTCACACAATATAATCCCCATGTCACCACGTTCACGTAACAGCTTAATTACGCGGGCAATGTCTTTGATGATAGACGGTTGGATACCTTCGGTAGGCTCATCAAAAATGATGAGTTTGGGTTCCGCCAACAAAGCCCGTGCAATCGCCAACTGTTGTTGTTGGCCACCGGACAAATCACCGCCTCGGCGATGTAACATGTCTTTCAATACTGGAAATAATTCATAGATATCGCTCTTAATGACGTTCGCTCGTTTAGCCGGCAAGGTCGCCATCCCCATTAATAAATTTTCCTCCACAGTCAGTCGTGCAAAGATCTCCCGACCTTGGGGTACATAAGCCATTCCCGCTTTGGCACGTTGATGCGGCGCCATTTTATTGATTGATTGCCCTCCAAACACCACGTCGCCTTGTGACAACGGCAAGACACCCATCAAACATTTAAGCAACGTGGTTTTGCCCACGCCGTTGCGACCAAGCAAAGCCAGACACTCGCCCTGCTTTACACGCAAAGAGATACCGCGCAATGTATGGCTGGATCCATAATGTTGATGGAGTTGTGTTACTTCTAACATAAATTCCCTGTCAGTGAAATTATCATCTTCATTCATCAGCGGCCGAGATATACCTCAATGACACGCTCATCGGCCTGGACTTGCTGCATACTGCCCTCGGCTAACACGGCACCTTCATGCAAGACTGTCACCTTGCCCTGCTGCGCAATTTCGGTCACGAAGCCCATGTCATGCTCGACCACCATAATCGAATGCTTACCCCGCAGCTCATTGAGTAATTCAGCGGTGCGGGCCGTTTCTGAATCAGACATGCCTGCCACGGGCTCATCGAGCAAAATCAATTGTGGCTCTTGGATCAATAACATACCGATTTCTAACCACTGCTTTTGACCATGTGACAGCAATCCAGCCTGACGAGAAGCGTGCTCATGCAAACGGATAAGATCAAGGACAGCGGCAATTTTGTCACGCTGTTCGCTATTGAGTCGGGCAAACAAAGTGGTTACAACGCGTTTGTCCATTTTCATGGCCAGCTCAAGATTTTCAAACACGCTATGCTGCTCAAAGACGGTTGGACGTTGAAATTTCCGACCGATACCGGCATGCGCAATCTCGACCTCGTTCATTTTTGTCAAATCCATCGTCTGACCAAAAAATGCACTGCCGGACGTTGGTTTAGTTTTGCCAGTAATCACATCCATCATGGTTGTTTTACCGGCACCATTAGGCCCGATGATACAGCGTAACTCACCCACCGAAATATCCAGATTCAGCTGGTTAATCGCTTTAAAACCATCAAACGAGACCACGATATCTTCGAGATAAAGAATGGCGCCATGCGTGGTGTCCACGCCAGGTTGTTTGATGCGCTGGTACGAGACACCTTGATCGCCCGTAGCACTGTCATATTGCTTGCCCGGACGCAGGATGCCGCTAATTACATGGTTCATGCGACCTCCTTCGATGTTTTAAATTTTGCAAAAACGCCGAGGATGCCTTGCTGCATAAAGAGTGTTACCAGGATGAATAGCAACCCCAAAGCATAGAGCCACAAATCCGGAAAAGCCGCCGTGAACCAACTCTTCAAGCCATTGACAGTGAAGGCACCAAGAATAGGGCCAAGTAAAGTACCACGGCCACCTACAGCAGCCCAGATTACCATTTCTATGGAATTGGCTGGCGACATTTCTGATGGATTAATGATCCCCACCTGCGGCACATAAAGGGCTCCCGCAATACTGCACAGAACTGCCGACAAGGTCCAGACGAACAACTTAAACCAGAGTGGGTTGTAACCGATAAACATCAAGCGTGATTCAGAATCGCGGACACCTTGCAATACACGCCCTAGCTTTGACGTCACGATCCAACGACAAAGTATCAATGCGCCGAACAAGCATAACAAAGTCACCAAAAACAAGACTGCTTTGGTCGACGGTGCAGTAAGACTAAACCCAAGCAAGCGTTTAAAATCGGTGAAACCATTATTGCCACCAAAACCAGTATCGTTGCGGAAGAACAGCAACATGAACGCATAGGTCATCGCCTGCGTGATAATGGAGAAATAAACGCCTTTGATACGTGATCTGAATGCAAAGAAACCAAAAATAAAGGCTAATATGCCGGGCACAAAGATCACCAATGCCATACAGTATAAAAAGCTATCGGTCATCGACCAATACCACGGATAGGTTTTCCAATCGAGGAACACCATAAAATCAGGTAAATCACTTTGATATACACCATCGTGTCCGATGGCACGCATCAAATACATACCGTGCGCATACGCCCCTAAGGCAAAAAATACGCCATGCCCGAGCGATAAAATGCCGGTATATCCCCACACCAAATCCAACGCCAACGCTGCCAGCGCATAGCACATAAATTTGGCGACAATGCCCATCACGTAAGCAGAGATATGCAGCGGATGTCCGTCTGGAAAGCTCAAATTTAAGATCGGCAATAAAACAGCAATCGCCGTCAGACCGAGAATAAATAACCAGGTGGTTCGCGGAAATAATTGATGCATCATTCAACACTCCTGCCTTTGAGTGCGAACAAACCTTGCGGGCGTCGCTGAATGAAAATAATGATCATGACTAGGATCACTATTTTTGCCATGACTGCGCCAGCAACAGGTTCTAAAAATTTGTTCACTTCACCTAAACCAAATGCGGCCAATAAAGTACCGGCTAATTGACCTACGCCACCAAGTACCACGACCATAAAAGAATCAACGATATAGTTTTGACCAAGATCAGGGCCCACATTACCTAACTGCGAAAGTGCGACACCGCCCAAACCTGCAATACCCGAACCGAGCCCAAAGGTCAGCATATCGATCTTACCGGTAGCAACGCCAACACAATCAGCCATCCGACGGTTTTGCATCGCGGCACGTACAAACAATCCGAGCCGCGTTTTATTGAGGATCAGCCATACCGCAGCGACCACAGCAAGGGCAAAGAAAATAATCACGATGCGGTTATAGGACAGTACCAAAGATCCGAGTACCGTCACACCGCCTGACATCCAGGCTGGATTCGCGACTTCGACGTTTTGAGCACCAAAAATAGTCCGCACTGTTTGCATCAGAATCAGGCTGATACCCCACGTACAGAGCAGGGTTTCGAGTGGGCGACCGTAGAGCCAACGAATCACTGTGCGCTCCAAAAAAATACCAACGAGACCCGATACTAAAAATGCTGCCGGTACCGCTAACAATAAATAAGCATCGATGGCTTGCGGGAAGAAATGTCGAAAAAATAGTTGGCAAGCATAGGTGGTATAAGCACCGATCATTAATAGTTCGCCATGGGCCATATTGATGATTCCCATCAGGCCGAACGTAATTGCCAGACCAAGTGCCGCCAACAATAGAACGCTGCCTAAGGAAACACCATAAAAGAGATTGCCGATGATTTCTGTCCGTGCGAGTTTAGTGTCCAAAGCATGCAACGTCGCGACGACTTCAACCCGGATACTTTCATCGGGCTCCGCATAACTACCATCAGGATTGCGCTTTAACATTGCCTCTAAGATTGGCTTTAAATTGGCGTTGCTCGTTTCCGCCAAGCTTTTCACTGCGGCCTTGCGGGCAACCGGATCGGAGGATTGTAAGTTTGCTGTGGCAATGAGTAACTGAAGTTGCGCCTTAATTTCAGTGTCATTTTCCTGCAAATAGGCTTTCTGCAATAACGGTAACTGTTCAGCAGTGGCTTGCTGTTGCAAATCATGGACGGCGGTTAACCGAGTTGATTTATCCTTAGAAAATAACTTCATCCCAGACAAAGCACTCTCCAACGCACCACGCAGACGATTATTAATGACCAGCACATCGGCACCCTCTGGTAACGCACTCGCTTTACCAGTAGTCAAATTAGTCGTAGCTTCTCCATCTACCTCGTAGACGACATTATCTTTGAGATAAATATTTTCATTTTTCAAGGCACTTAAAACTCGTGCTGCCTCGTCATTCGCCAGCGCAGCGATTGCATTGACGGCGACAATCCGGGCATCTGGGTCATCACCCGCCAAATCAAGCAACAAGTGCTGATCGATCATTGCCTGTGCACTACAGCAAAAGACCATGCCCAGCACCATGCTAAGGATTTTTTTTATGTTCATAGAAGAAGGCTTGCAATGTGCTTTCATTAAAAGCGAAAACGAACGACGATAGAGTCAGTAATGAATGTCAGTAACAAACGCCAATAACGAAGACCAGTAACGGCCGCCAGTGATCAACCTGAACTCTGACGGCCATGCTGAATGAAAAATCAGTCGCGGAAAATTACAGTTTTTGCTTACCTTCATTACCCTGGATGTATGGGCTCCATGGTTGTGCGCGAATTGTTTCTTTGGTTTTGTAGACAACACTGAACTGGCCATCGGCTTTAATTTCACCGATCATCACTGGCTTATGCAGATGATGATTCGTTGCGTCCATCATCAATTCAAAACCTGATGGTGCTTTGAATTTCTGACCACCCATTGCGGCAATCACTTTGTCGGTGTCGGTAGATTTTGCTTTTTCTACTGCTTGCTTCCACATGTAAATACCGACATAGGTTGCTTCCATCGGATCATTGGTCACGACAGTTGCTGCATTCGGTAGATTTTTGGCGGCAGCGTAAGCTTTCCATTTTTTAATGAATTCTGTATTGACCGGATTTTTAACCGATTCAAAATAATTCCATGCGGCCAGATGACCAACCAATGGCTTCGTATCGACGCCACGCAATTCTTCTTCACCCACCGAGAAAGCAACGACGGGCACATCGGTCGCTTTTAAGCCAGCATTACCCAATTCTTTATAAAATGGGACATTCGAATCGCCATTAATTGTCGAAATAACGGCAGTTTTTCCACCCGCTGCAAACTTTTTAATGTTGGCCACAATCGTCTGATAATCGGAATGTCCAAACGGTGTGTAGACTTCATCTATATCCGTGTCTTTCACACCCTTGCTGTGCAGGAAAGCACGTAAAATTTTGTTTGTCGTACGTGGGTAGACATAATCGGTTCCCAACAAGACGAAGCGCTTGGCTCCGCCACCCTCTTTGGACATCAAGTATTCCGTTGCCGGAATTGCTTGCTGATTTGGTGCAGCGCCCGTGTAGAACACATTTTTTTCGAGCTCTTCACCCTCGTATTGCACTGGGTAAAACAATAAGCTATTCAATTCTTTGAATACTGGTAACACGGATTTACGTGATACGGATGTCCAGCAGCCAAAGACCACAGAAACTTTATCCTGCGCCACTAACTGACGCGCCTTTTCAGCAAACAAAGGCCAGTTCGATGCCGGATCGACGACCACGGGTTCCAGTTTTTTACCCAACACGCCACCGTGTGCGTTAATCTCATCAATCGTCATCAAGGCGACATCTTTTAATGAGGTTTCTGAGATTGCCATTGTGCCGGACAAGGAATGCAAAATCCCTACCTTAATCGTATCTGCGGCGACGGCTTGCGACATCCAGCCTGCGCTTGCTAAAGTCATTACAGCCAAAGCAGTTGCTTTTAAAACGGTGCGACGTGTCATGATTTCTCCTAGTGATGGTTAAATACAAAAAGACTACGAGCTTCATCATCCAGTTAGCATTAAGTGTGCCAGCTTGCGCAATGCAATATATTTTCTTGCCGCTCTCTCCCTATGAAAATCACAGATTTGATACCGAATTTAAAATACGATTTATTGTCGATATCAAGATAATTCCGTGGCATTTTATCGTTCAACGTCTCGCATCAAAATTGCACTCAAATCAAACAATCTCGTACATCGCACAAATTCGGTGAGCGCAAATGACCTTTACGGTGCATCCACCTTATTTGTTTGCAACTATTTACAAAGATCAAAAAAAAACGCACCAAAGTTACCCCAAAAAAAACTTACTTTAAGGAACGTACGATGAATCACCGTGCGGAGATCGTGGCGAATAAAAAATGAGCTCAAGCTTTGCCAAGGTCTGTCGATAATTAGCAGAGTTACCCAACATCTTGGAGACTGAAATGATCATCAGTTCATCTCAGGTTGCAATGCAATCGTGGCAAAGTGTCAGTACTCAGTTCAGTTCTAAACAAGAACTAAGACTATTTGCGGGGGCGGCTGATGATACGCCGGACAAATTAAGCAGTATGCCGGATAATTCAACGTTGGTGCAGATATCCGATGTCGGGAAGGCCGCACTGGCGACTTTTGATTTAGCGAACGCCAATTCGGCATCAAATGCCCGACAAGCCTCACCCTCTGCAGCCAATGCAACAAACAATAATGATGCCTACGCCAGCCTGGATCCCAAAATGCAATCGCTGATCGAGATATTGCAAGAAATTTTTAGGCTGACCATACACCTCATCAATCCAGCCAATTTTTCGCACGCTGATCAGCCAACGAATACCGCCTCAATGCAAGCATCGACGTCACAGGAGGCCGGCGCTATCTACAATGCGCAAACCACCTCACTACAAACGACCAGCACCAATTTTAGTGCCGAGGGTGAGATTGAAACCAGTGACCATAAAATAATTCACTTTGATATGAACCAGTCGTTACAAACGACACGACAAGAAACCAACTCCGTCACGATCAAATCTGGCAGTGCTTTGAAAGATCCTTTGGTGATCAATTTTTCAAGCAACTCGGTTCAGTTGAGTCAACAGAATTTTTCGTTCGATCTGAATAACGACGGCAAGCAAGTTTCTATGCCATTCATTCAGGGCGGTGGCTATCTGGTATTTAATCCTGACAGCAGCGGAAAAATCACCGACAAAACACAATTATTCGGTCCTGCTACAGGCAACGGTTTTGCCCAACTTCAGTCACTGGCAAACCACTTTGAAAATCATAATATGAATAATGGTTGGCTGGATGAAAGCAATCCAGCCTATAGCCAGTTGGGTGTTTTAATTGAAGGTAGCAATGGCAAACCACAATTTATCAGTCTGCAGCAAGCCGGCATAGGTGCCCTCTATCTCGGCAACGCCAGCACGCAAACAGCGATTGGCGGCAATAGCGCAACTTCAGGAGAATTAGAATCATCCGGCCTATATTTAAATAACAACGGTACCGTCGGTAGCATGCAAGATGTTGAAGTGAACACTACGCCATTAAATAATTCTGGCCGATCATATTAAACGTTAGTGCATTTTCGGATAACCGGTAATCTGCTGAATTTCTTTATACAAAGGTTGTAAGCGCGCATACATCTTTTGATAGACGCGATGGTAAAGCTCGTTGTAAATCTGGTGATGATGCGCAATCGGCTCGAACGTTTTTCCTATCCGTGTCATCGCACGCACTGCTGTATCAAAATCAGGATGCAAACCTAACCCGACTGCAGCATCTATCGACGCTCCCAGGCCTGATGTCTCATAAATATGCGGACGAGACGTGGGCAAACCAAAAATATCTGCTGTCAATTGCATTGCAGCATCACTTTGTGAGCCACCACCAGAAATTCGCAATTCAGTGATCGCGACACCGCTTCTCTTTTCGATTCGTTCTTTACCTTCACGCAGCGCATAGGCCAGGCCCTCAAGGATCGCGCGATACATATGAGCACGCGTATGCACGTCGCCAAAACCTATCATGGCGCCTTTAGCCTCTGGTCCAGGTACCTTAATGCCGGGCGTCCAATACGGTTGCAACATCAATCCCATAGAGCCTGGCGGCACTTCATTTACCAGCTCGTCAAACAACGCCTCAGCAACCACACCCTGCGCTACCGCTTGCGATTGTTCGTGATGACCAAATTGCTCTTTAAACCAATTTACCATCCAATAGCCGCGGAAAATTTGCACTTCCGTACTATACGAACCGGGAATAGCGGCTGGATAAGGCGGGATAAAGGGCGTCACCTCCAGATATTTTTTGCTGGTCATATTGATCGTCGCGGTCGTGCCATAACTAAGGCAGCCGATATGCGGCTGCTGGCAGCCAGCGCCAATGACTTCGCAGGCCTTATCCGCAGCGGCGGCCACAAGTGGCGTGCCAGCTAAGATGCCGGTTTGTGCAGCGGCCTCCGGTGAAATGCTGCCCATGATCGTACCGGGACGAACAAGTTCAGACAGGGTTTCCGCTTTTATTGCCAGTGCTTGCCATTTCCAATCAAACTTACTGGCCCATTTCAGACGTTTATAATCAAAAGGCAAATAGCCGACTTGTGAACCAATGGAATCAATAAATTTGCCGCACAAACGATAGTTCAGATAACCGGACAGCATCAGGTAATGCGCCGTTTTATCCCAAATCTCCGGTTGATGTTGTTTAATCCAGTTGGTCTCTGCTTCACCACGAAAGAAATTAATCGTATCGCTGACACCAGCAATTTTGAAGGCAGTCAACCATAATGGATTCACTGGCGGAACCACGTCCGTTCGTCGCTGATCCAACCAGGTTATCGCCGGACGTAGCGGCTGACCGTGTTGATCGAGATTAATCATCGTGCCACGTTGCGTAGTCACTGCCACGCCATGCAAAGTGTCTGGTGAAATGCCACTTTCGCCCCATAAGCGTTGGCATGCGGTGCAGACGGCTTGCCAATAATCTTCAGGATGATGTTCCGCCCATCCAGGTTGAACTGAAAAATAAGCCTCCAGATGTACCTGTGATTTCGCGACGATGTTGCCGTTAAGATCAAACAGAATCGCACGGACACTTTGAGTGCCATTATCGATCGCTAAAATATATTTCTTATCCATATTATTTTTTTGTTTCGTCTCGTATTTTTGACAAAGAAACATTGCTCGATGGCGACGTCAGACGGTCAGCTAATTCGCCAGTTGGCGATCAAGTTTTTATCAGGTAATGCATAATTTTTTTTCCATAACGCCAGATAGGCTGTTTGTTCCTGGTTCCAACGAGGTTCATCCCACGCCAATTCTGCCTGACAGATGGCGCGAAAGCGCGGAAAATGTGCTTCGCCACCGTGACGCAACAACAATCCTAACCGCGTACGGCGTAAAAGCAAGTCTTCAAGGTGCAATACCGCTTCCTTGCGCGCCGCCCAACGTAGCTCCACCCACATGGTTTCAGTACCAGGAATCAATTCCAACTCACCCGCTTGCGCGCAAGCAACCACGGCCGTCGCCAGTTTGCCGTAATGTCCTGACAAACGAACGCGTTGTGAATTCGGTATCTGAACTTGCATGGTGCTTGTGTCATCTCGCTCAAAAAGCGGCGTAACGCGCCAATTTGGCTGCCATTCAGGCAAATGGGAGGCAATATGCTTTAACGCATCCAGTGCAATCAACCGAAATGTAGTCAACTTGCCACCCGTGACTGTCAACAGACCTTTTTCTAACCAGACCGCATGGTCACGGCCTTCCTTTGAAGGATCAGCTTTGCCTGTATCGATCACTGGCCGCACCCCCGCATAGGTGGCGATAATGTCATCCAAATTTAATGCCAACGACGGAAACTGAAAAGCCAACGCCTCCATCAAATAGCTTACTTCATCCGGCGTAATTGCTGCCTCCGATTGCAAATCGGTATCGTGATCAACATCCGTCGTGCCGACCAGCGCCACGCCTTCCCACGGATAGACAAATACTGGACGTCCGTCACGCGGATGCATCAGGCTCACGGCTTGCGCGACAGGCAAACGCCACAAAGGTAACAAAAGATGACTTCCTCGCAATGGCCGAATTTTGCCATTCGTGCCCTGGAATTGCCGTAAGCGATCAACCCAGGCACCCGTAGCATTGATGATAGTGCGCGCTTGAATCTGATACTGACGCCCGCTGATTGCATCGGTAACTTGCAGACCCCGCGCCACATCGTTGGCATAATTAATCCGTGTAGCAGCGAGATAATTAATCGCTGTTGCACCAAAAGACTGTGCCTCTTGCAGGACTCTCAACACCAGACGCGCATCGTCGGTTTTCGCATCGTGATAGCTGAGACCGCCTTTTAAATCATGATGATCAATGTGCGGTGCCATCATCAAAAATTCATCTTTTGCAAAGTAATGCCGCGCAGTTTGTCCGGCCATCTTGTCATAGATTGCCAGTCCCAGAGAAAACATCCATCGACCTGGCTTACGGCCTTGATAATCGGCGAATGCAAAACTCTGGGTATCAACTAATCCACCAGCATCCTTCATCAATGCCTGGCGCTCTTGGACCGCATCGCGCGTTAAATTGAACTTGCCTTCTTTTAAATAACGCAGACCGCCGTGAACCAGTTTGGAAGATCGGCTGGATGTCCCCCAGGCAAAATCACGTTGTTCGATCAATAGTACTTTCAAACTGCGCCGCGCCGCTTCCAACAAAATGCCTGCGCCGGTAATGCCACCGCCAATGACAACAATATCCCATGCTTGATCATGGTTCGACAATACCTGATCGAGATTATCCCTGAAAGCCGTATCCCACAACGATGAGCTCATTTCATTGCTCCAGATTGGCAGATGTTGTTGGCAGATGTGTTGGCAGATGTGTTGGTAGTAAGACACCCGGATTCATCAAGCCTTGCGGATCAAATTTTTGGTACAAATGACGCAATACTGAGATGCCTAAATCACCTTTTTCAGCCAACAAATAGGGTGCATGATCACGCCCCACGCCATGTTGATGGCTGATCGTGCCGCCATTATCGACAATGGCTTGTGAAGCAGACGCTTTGAGTTTCTTCCAGCGCATGAGGTCTTGGTCATAATCACCCGTCAAGCGGTAAACAAATGTGGTGTAGACGCTGGCACCTTGCGCATAAAGATGTGACAAATGCGTATAGGTATGCAATTTCTCGCCGTCGCTAGCCAGCGCATTGGTGGCAACATACTCGATCGCTCGCATCATGCCCTTCACTTTCGGCCAATCGCAGGCGGTTTCTACGGTATCAATGGCGTAACCTTGTTGCCATAAGGTATTTCGTAGATAAACGTTTTTAAATCGGCTCTGCTTCCACTTTTTTCCCATCATTTGACCGACGGCAACGCCGCCATGTAGTCTGCTTATCTTTAACGCCTGGCGAATAGCGTGTCGCACATTTTTTTTATCGCCGCTGGCACCAAGTAATAACAGACATTTCTGATCGTCACAATGACGAATGCGCAGGTATGCTTCTAGCAATGCAATCAGTTTTTTATGCCCTGCCAACTTCAGGCTCGTCAAGGTTTCTGTAGCATTAGATAAGCGCAACATCGACAAAGGCAATTTTGATTGCGCCAGCGTCCGCACGGCATCTTGCGCACTGTCCCAATCCGGGAAAAAAACCGCATGAAATTCTTCACTGGCAGGCAAGCGGCTGATGCGCACCGTGACCTCGGTTAAAATACCAATCCGCCCTTCCGACCCCATGACAATTTCACGTAAATCGGTGCCTGCTGCGGACGCAGGAAAGGTCGGAATATCCAAGCGTCCGGCCGGTGTTTCTATCCGTCCACCCGCAAACAATTGTTCTATGCGTCCATAACGCAAAGATTGCTGACCGGATGATCGCGTTACCACCCAACCACCTAAGGTTGAATACTCGAATGATTGCGGAAAATGTCCCAAAGTAAAGCCATGCGCCCGCAACTGTGCTTCCAGATCAGGGCCAAACACCCCGGCACCAAAGGTCGCTAATTGTGCGTCCTTATCCAAGTTTAAGAGTTGTGACATACGCCGCATACTGACAACAAGCACTGGCCTTGTATGATCAGTCATCGTCAGGTGACCAACGACACTCGTACCACCGCCGTAAGGGATTAACACGATCTGATGCAGATTAACGTAGTCCAATAATTCGCGCACATCGGTACTGCTTTGCGGGAACGCGACACCATCTGGAAAGTGTTCGATGTGGCCAAACCGCAACTTCAGCCAGTCGGGCAAACTCTGCCCCAGGCTATGCAGGAGACGCGTTTCCGGATCAATATCAATCAATGGATGTGGCGGCAAACGAGATGCGGCTACCGTAGCGATCACACTACTTTTACTGGCATCTTGTTGCAGAACACCTTCACCCAAACGCTCTTGCAAAAATGCCAGTGCTTCAGGATTCACCGCGAATTCGACACTATCGTCACCCCAGCCATTCCAACGTCGCATACATGTCTCTCTCTCTGTTGTGGTGAGAATTTACTCAACTCACAGTAAATTCCCTTGATATACTTGACCGCTAGCTTATCGAGCCTGGCAATACCTGTATTGCGCTTTTATGACAAGGAATTTGCTGAAATATGCCAAACCCCTACGGCAGTCCATCACAACATCATCCTGCTGAGGCAAGGGTCGCTGCTGCCTATGTGCAACCTTTGCTCGAATTAGTGATTGAACGTGGCTTGTCTTTATCCAGCCTGGCAGCAAAGGCGGGGCTTCCAGAAAATGGCTTGACGCCGATTGTCGATAGCATGAGCGCCAGTAGTTATGTGCGCTTACTCGATGCAGGCGCATTGCTCAGTAGCGACGAGCATTTTGGTCTTCATGTAGGTGAACGTGTCAAGCTCGGGACCTACAATGTGTATGGCATGATTTTGATGAGTTGCAAGGATTTTCGACAAGCATTTCAACAAACAATGCGTTATGAAGGACTGGCGCACGATCTGGGGCGCTCCGCGCTGCTCGAATCAGCCACTATTACCGAATATCAATGGCACAGCCACTTTCCACACGCAAGCTGCCATCTTGCCGACAGCGTGTTCGCCGGAATTCGCGTTTTTGGCAATTGGTTTGCAGGCTCGACGTTACCCTTTACACCGGTTTTTTTTCAACATAGCGCGCCAGCAGATCTCAGAGAATATCAGCGCATTTTTGGTCCAGAGGTAGTTTTTGACGCTGCTATTAATTGTGCAAAATTCCCGACTGCATTGCTGGACTGGAGGGTACCAAACGCTGACGTCAGCATGTATCCACTACTACAACAACACGCGGAACAACTTTTAAAGCAAAAACAAGTTGCCGAAAATGACGGTAGTGTAGTGGCCTTGGTTCGTGCTGCAATTCGTAAAAATTTATCACAGGATCTGGCAAGATTGCCTGCCATTGCAACCGAGTTAGGCGTGAGTCAAAGGACTTTGCAACGAAAGCTTTCCGAAGCGGGCATGAGCTTCCAGCAGTTACTCGACGAAACGCGGCGTTCAATTGCTAAAGAATATTTACAGCAAGCCCATTTTAGTCTGGCGGATATTGCATTTTTGCTTGGCTTTCAAGAGCAAAGCGCGTTTCAGCATGCGTTTAAAGAGTGGACAGGCATGACACCAAAATCCTTTCGGGATCAGGCGCAAAAAAGATAAATGCGGAAGCTGGTTGCCCAGTTCCGCATTTGTATTAGATCGGCGGCTTGTCCGCTATACGCAGACAAAGCACACCTCGCTGCCGTCATACATATCAGTTGTATGTACAGCAGGTAGGGAGAATCATATCGAAAAAATATGACATTGCTATGACTAAAATCAAGAAAATGTTCGTTGCTCCGATTCAATGTTACATCAATACCGCGCAAATCGTAAAATGCAAGCCGCCAGTCAACTTGCGGACGTCTGTTAAAATGACGACTTAGCAAAATGACGTCTCGTCGTCAATCAGCGACTACAAATCGCCGTTAGCACGTTGACAGATATTTGCGAATACCTCTTATTATTTATGAAACAAGTCATGTCACTCGCCAGTTCTGAGTTTGAATCCCGCGTTAATATTAGCCACAGCCATCTGCAATGCATTCTGGAACACGCGTTCCAGCATACAGAGGGACACAAGGCGGTGTTGGTGTATGACCAGCAATGTGAATTGTCCAGAGTATTGAGCGCCGCCTACCGTTTGTGCTTGCCAAATGCACTTTGCATCGACTTTGATCTCACGTCACCATACGATATTTTGCAAACCCTCGCTACCTTGCAAAGTAGCGATCTGGCGGTACTGGTGCAATCGACGAATTTTCGTTTAGAGGCTTACCGGTTACGTGTTGAATTATTCAAACAAGGTTTGAAGGTGATTGAACACCCGCATCTGGGTCGGATGGAAGGTGCAGAGATCGACTACTACATCGATGCGCTTGCCTATGACCCTAATTACTATCGTGTGGTCGGGCGAAAACTCAAAGAAAAAATTGATCAGGCGAGCCACGGTGTCGTTGACAGTGACGGTGCACAACTCATTTTTAGCGGAAAATTTGAATCCGCCAAACTGAATGTCGGTGACTACAGTGAAATGAAAAACGTTGGTGGCCAGTTTCCTATCGGTGAAGTATTTACTGAATCCGTCAATCTTGAAGACGTGCACGGAAAGGTGCGCGTCTTCATTTTTGGCGACACAACCTTCAGTATTAATCAACCTGAGAAACCGATTACCCTCATTGTTGAAAAAGGTCAGGTTATCGGCACGGAAGATTCCACACCAGAATTTGATCAAGTATTAACCAATATCCGCGCCGACGATGGGGTTGTCTGGGTCCGTGAATTAGGCTTAGGAATGAATCGCGCATTCAGTAAAGATCGTACGGTACGCGATATTGGCACCTACGAACGCATGTGTGGCATCCATTTATCCTTAGGCTCCAAGCATGGCAGCTACGCTAAACCACACATTAAACGAGGCGAAGGCCGCCACCATGTGGATGTTTTTGCCGTCACGAAGTCAGTCATATTTGGTGACGAAGAAGTTTATCGCGATGGGCACTGGGTCGTTTGATTGAGATCTTTAGTCTGCCAATGTAGAGACGGTTATCCAAAGATATCCTAATGTTTTCGTTGTTGCGTCATTTTTGCGTCATTTTTGCGTCAACTTCATTACTGAAACGATCGCACTTCGTAGAGCCAAGCCGGGTGTGGCCCGGCGACCACTTACTTTTCTTTGCTACGCCAAAGTAAAGTAAGCAAAAGAAAGGCGACGCTGAGACTGTGCCCTGCGGGTGCCGTCACTGCGTGTCGGGACAAAAGTACAGACCATAGCCGCAAACATCGATGATTTTTTTGTCTCTACAAAAAATTAGTCTGGCCGATTATCCTGATCAAACACACCAAGTTGTGTCGCGCGCAAAACGAGTTCCGCCAAAGTGTTAACCTGCATTTTTTCCATGACATTACTGCGTTGCGCTTTAATCGTTCGTTCGGAATTTCCTAATTCAAAGGCAATCTGTTTGTTAAGTTTGCCTCGAACCACCAGGTGAAATACTTCTAGCTCGCGTTCAGACAGCGATGCATAGCGGAAGCGTAGCTCATCAATCAAGGTTCGCGATTTACGTGCATCACTATCACGCTGATGTGCACTAGTGATCGCGCGTAGCAAATCTTCTTTTTGCACTGGCTTACTTAAAAAGTCGTCAGCGCCAGCTTTCATCGCTCGTACGCTCATCGAAATATCACCGTAAGCCGTCAAAAAAATAATCGGAATTTTGCAATCACGTTTATTGAGATGTTCCTGCACTTCGAGTCCACTTAGACCGGGCATATTGACATCCAACAGAATACAGCTGGGTTGATCTTGAAATTCTGTTTGAAAAAAATGCGAACCAGACTCAAACGTATGGACGCGGTAGCCACAGGCCATCAACAACAAACCTAAGCCTGAGCGTACTGAAGAATCATCATCGATCACGTAGACAATGGGTGTTAGTTCCTCACGCATTTTCATTCGCTCCGAGACAAAGGTAATTTGAACAGCATAATGCCTCCACCTAGCCGATTTTCTGCCCAGATATGCCCACCATGGGCTTGTACTATCGATGCAGTGATCCATAACCCCAAGCCAACACCTTCGGGTTTAGTTGTAAAAAATGAGTCAAAAACGCGTTCCACTCCTTCATCAAAGCCAGTTCCTGTGTCCGCGATTGAGACCCGTACGTTATCGTTTCCATATAACATCGTCGCGATCGTGATTCTCCGGTCCTTGCCAGCACGTCTGTCAATCGCATCCATGCTATTGAGTAAAAGATTCACCATGACTTGTTGCATTTGTACGATATTCATCGAGACGATCATGCCGTCTGGAGCGAGTTCAAGTTTGATCTGAATACGGCGTACTTTTGCTTCAATAGATAAAAAATTGATGACTTTGCGCACTAACCAATTGATATCAACAGGCCCTAATTCTGCATCCGATTTCGTCAGCAAGCCCTGCATATTTTTTATTAAGGCATCGGCTCTCAAATTATCTCGCCTGATATTTGCTAGCGTTTCGTGAACCAAATCTAAAGGAGGTGGTTCTCGCTTAAGAAAAATCTGTGCAGCTTCCACATTACTCAAAATCGCTGCCAATGGTTGTACAAGTTCATGGCCTATTGCTTCGTTGTAGATCGATGCGGTCATTTTTCGATTCATTTGCGTGATCTGCCCTAACACCTGACGTGAGGCGTTCAGTGCTAATCCACGCATCTTGCGCTCAAAGATTAAATAGGTGAGACCTATGCTCAAAAGAATTATCAGTGATAGTGCGAAGGTAATTTGCCATCGATACATCTGCCATGTGGTCGGTGTAAAAAAACGCTGTTCACTACCGCTAGGAAAGTCTGAGGCAGCGACTTTCCATCGCACTACCTGATAATGATCCAATAGTGGTGCAAAGCCGGTACTTGGAAATTCTTGCCCTTCTATTTTTTCACCATTGAGTAGTTTTTCAGCGAGTTCCGCGGTTTCTTTTCCCAACTCACGAAAATTAAAACTCAAGGTGGCCAAAGCGCCTGTCCCAAGCATTCTCGGATCATCTACCAGAATCGGACAAACGGCATATTTGCTTATTTGCTCCAGTAAGTCTTCTCCATATGATTTACCTGTCGCCAAATCTTCGGTCAACATCCCAAAGTAGATCACGCTATCTGGTGATAAATTTTCGACTTCTCGTTTCACTTGCTCAATGGGGCGCCCGCGTAAATCCAATACGCTGAGACCATCAGCCATACGCCCCAATTGAGATGGCAAAAATGTTTTATTCATTTCACCAAACGGTATATTCCCGACTAAAACGATTTGTCGACTCGCTGGCAATAAAGTCTTTGCGGCATTGACGATATTTGAAAAATTGGCACGTATCACTTTACCGTTCACCAACGGCGGCAAGGGCATATGCACAACCTCAATGTCATTCGCTAATGTAAATAGCACTGGGACAGTAGGCCACAGGCCTCTGTTATAGGTAAGCAAAAATTTTAAGGCGCCATTTCCAACAACGACGATCACATCAATTTTTTTACCTCTGTACTTTTCTTTAAGCCATCTGGCCACCGATGCGCGGTAAGACTCCTGCGGAAAGCGCGACAAATCCAAATTCTCATGAAACATCACGAGATGTGTATTCTGATTAAAACTACTTGCCAATGATGTATTCAGCGTTGAGTAGAAATCTTGAAGATAGGAGGTATTCCCCATATCAGGACTTAAAACCAGGATGGTCTTCGTCGATTCAGGTAACGGGGCTGCATTTGCATCCTTATTGGACTGCAATACGAGGACCAGTATCAGGCAAGTAAAGACTCGTCCCAGGAATTGAATAGAAAACACGCGTTTCTTCCGTCCCAAAATAGATCAACAGATGTGGCATCAATCGATAAAGCAAAGTGTAGCTGTACTTCATAAAGTCAGCTTTCTTTATTTTCCCATGGCAACAAATTTACAAAAATATGATTCATTTAATTTCCAAAAAGAAATAACTTGAGTGCGATTATGCCGTTCTTCTTACAAGACGTTCCACCATTTTTGTCAAAAATGTTTTCTTAGAGATTCGCGAGTTCAACTATGAAGTGCAACTGAAGATAAATGGTTAAAGGTGGGAAGATGCAGTAGCATCCGGCCTTCCAGACCTCCAAGTCAAAGTTGCCCGAAATGACATACACACATCTTACCCA